>JAJDBI010000324.1 GCA_029261435.1 Nitrospinaceae bacterium | reverse complement strand
CCATCAAACCCCACGGCCACCATACCGCTTTCCTTACAACCCCATAACCGGGTCACGTCGGTATCGGTTCCCGTCTGAGTGTATTTCCAGGAACTGCCATCATAACGAAGGATTTTACCCAGTCTGGAGCAGGCGTAGATTTCATCCGAGGAGAGACCAAAAATGCCGTTCATGGGAGGTAGTTTTTCCATATCCTCGTCAGGCGACCAAACTTTTCCGTCGTAATGAAGAATTCTCCCGTCGGTCACCACCGCAAAAACATTATCCGGTGCACTGCCCCAGATATCCTTAAAAGTCCAACGCCCCCCTGTTTCCATGGGTGTCCATTGACTGCCATCAAAATGCAACATGGTGCCCTCAGCACCTCCAACAAAAATATCGCTCTCGCTGAAACCAAAAACAGACAAAAGATGACTCGATGTCAAGGCTGACATAATTGCTCCAAAAGGTTATTTCTGTTTTCTAAATGACTTATGCAAATCATAGTGACATGTCACTCCACTCTTTGCCGTCATATTTAATAACTGTCCCATTTTCACCTGCTACATATACCTGATCAGGACCAAGCCCTTTGACTTTTGTAAAATACTCGTCTTTCAGCGGCTCGATAGGAGACCATTTTTTTCCATCATAGTGAAGCATGGCAGCGTTATCTCCTACTGCGTAAATATCCTCTGCAGAGGTTCCCCAGATGCTTAACAAATATTCTTCGGTCCCAGACTCCATCGGTTTCCAGTCCGTTCCATCATAGTTCAAAATTGTACCGTGAGAACCACAAATATAAATATTGTCGCCGTGAGTGCCCCAGACCCCAAACAGGGAAATTTCTTCATCCGTCAAATCCTCACGACGGTGAAATTCTTTTCCATCATAAAACCGATAAATCCCTTCACCACCCACCGTATGAATATGGTCTATATCTACCCCCCACATACCGAACAAATCATGAATGGTGTTAGGCTCCCGATAATCCCATTTCTTACCGTCCCAGTAAAGCATTCGCCCGCCAACACCATAAAGAAAAACGTTGTTTTCATCAATGCCATAAGCAGAGTTCAGTGAGTCGTAACTTCCAGTATCGACCTGTTTCCAATCCTTACCATTATATAAAAGTACAACCCCACCAATACCCACGGCATAAATGCATTGTTCGTGCGGCCCCCAAATACCCATCAGCGGATTGGTATTTTCTGTACGGACGGGCAACCACTCACCACCATCCCAATGCTGGGGAATACCATCCTTACCCACCACATAAATACTGTCTTCCCGGAAAGGCATGATGTCGAGCAAATCCGGTTTTTCGCCTGTAAACATATTATGAGTCCACCATTAAAAAAAGAGATGCCATTTTACAATTATTAAACGATCCGAAAAGAATAAAAAGCTCTCCAAAAACAGAAGGGGCTCCCGGCTCAAAGTCCGGGAACCCCTGAATAGTCAAATCTTGACGAAATTAATTTTCAGCTTTGGCCCCATAAAAATATACATCTTCAAGTTTAGGGAAATTTTTATTATCCTTGAACAGGGCCTGCACCCCTTCACCCACATCGTTATGGATCAAGACCAGCTTTGTCAGATTAGGAAGGTTGGTAGATTGAGCCAGAGCTCTGGCCCCCATATCTCCCAGATCCGTCTCGTACAAATCAAGCAAAGTGAGTTCTCTGAAGTTGGCAGAACCTGCAATCGCCTCAGCACCTCGCCATCCAATCGCATTGTAAGTCATCGTCAATTGGGTCAGGTTACTCAGAGTTTCAGAAGCCGCAAGCGCCTCCACTCCCTCTCCTTCGAGGAAGTTCCAGTTCAAATTCAACTCTGTCAGGTTGCTCAGGTTCTTAGAGTTTGCAATCGCTAACGCGCCTTCATTTCCAATATCATTCCGGTATAGAGAAAGCTGGGTCAACCGGGTAAGAGTTTCAGAAGTAGCGATAGCTTCGACACCTTCATCGCCAAGCTTATCTCCCAGCCATAAGGAAACAAGATTACCCAGAATGTTGGAGGTCGCGATGGCTTTAGCACCTTCAACACCGACTTCGTTGTCGCTCAATATCAACTCAGATAGATTGAGCATATTTTTAGACTCAGCTAAGGCCTTAACACCTTCATCCGTCGTTTTGTTTTTAAACAAATTCAAGGCAGTCAAAAATTTCATTTGTTCGCAGGCTGCTAATGCCTTAACACCTTCATCCCCGATCTCGTTAAACTCCAGAAAAAGAGCGGTAATCCCTTTAATTTTGTCGGATTCAAGAACTTTTATCAAATCCTCATCATCCAGTTCTTTCTCCCTCAGGTCCAGTTCACTTTTTTCATCATTCAGTCCCTGGTCAATGAGGCTGTCGATATCTTTTACTTCTTTTTCAGCCATCCTTACACGCTCCACATATTAACGATATTTTTTGGAATAAGAGTAGTCGGTATTTTAAGGCAGTATCCACACTTGTAAAGCTTAAAATCAAATTTTCCTCTATCATTTGCCCAAATTTGTATATTTTTCCTAGTCTCAGACTAATGTATATTAGGCTCAAACCTAAACTCATTGTGCGCGAGAGGTTATGAATCGGCCCCGTCCCTCTACCTGTGAAACACCCGTTCCAAGAAAAAGGGAGTGCTATAAGCCGATACCATACCCTGTTTGTCAGACTGAGTTAATGCCCATTGACCCCACGGCAGTGGGAAATTAAAAAAAATTAATTTCATTCTCCAGCAATTTAAACTATATTTTCAATGTTCTACACACGAACACCCTACGCAGTTCCCCGTATCAACCAACTCAAATTTACCCAAAGGTTTTTCTAAATGGTACAAAAGATCGATGAAATAACGGAACACGTCAATCAGGCCAGTACATTTATTCCTTCCCTTTTGCATGAATTGGAGCAGGTTATTGTAGGGCAGAAATATCTGACCGAGCGACTGCTACTTGGATTGCTGACTGGTGAACACATTCTCGTGGAAGGAGTGCCAGGTTTGGCCAAGACCACAGCGGTGAAAACCCTGGCCCAATCGGTAAAAGCCGATTTCAAGCGCATCCAGTTCACACCCGACCTGTTGCCTGCAGACTTGCTGGGAACACAGATCTACCAGCCTAAAACCGGCGAGTTTACTATAAAAAAAGGGCCTCTTTTCGCAAACATCATTCTTGCGGATGAAATTAACCGGGCTCCCGCCAAGGTTCAAAGTGCCTTGCTGGAATCCATGCAGGAAAGGCAGATCACCATTGCAGGCACAACCTTCAAACTTGAAGAACCCTTCATGGTGATTGCCACTCAGAACCCTATTGAGCAGGAAGGCACTTATCCCCTTCCCGAAGCTCAAGTAGACCGGTTCATGTTAAAGCTACATATTGATTACCCCACCCGTGCTGAGGAAAAGCTCATCATGCAACGGATGTCCACCTCCAGCAACGCTTATCAGGTCAAATCAGTGGTGTCTCTTGACGAAATCATGCAGGCCCGGAAAGTGTTTGACGAAATCTATATCGATGAAAACCTGCAGGACTATATTATCGATCTGGTTGCAGCAACACGTGACCCGGAAGGTCACCAGTTGACATCTCTAAAAGGAATGATCCAGTTTGGTGCTTCTCCCCGGGCATCTATCTTTTTAAATCGAGCGGCGAAAGCCTATGCATTTCTGCAACGGCGTGGTTATGTTGTCCCTCATGATATTAAAAGCATAGGAATGGATGTGCTCAGACACCGAATCATGCTTTCCTACGAAGCTGAAGCCGAGAACGTGACAGCAGATGATATTCTCAAAAAAATATTCGACACTCTTGAAGTTCCTTAAAAATGTTTAAAACCCTGACACAACCCTTTCGGGACTGGTTCCAGGATTCGACTCCTGAACCCGAGCAGGATAAAAACCTGTCGCCGGAATTATTGCAGCGTATCAGGACCATTCAGGTTAAGACCAATTATCTGGTCAATGACATCATGGCGGGTGAATATGTCTCTGCATTTAAAGGACGAGGAATGGAATTCAGTGAGGTGCGAGAATATCAACCTGGCGATGATGTCCGGTTGATCGACTGGAATGTGACAGCCAGAATGAATCAACCCTTCATTAAAGAGTTCAAGGAAGAGCGTGAGTTGACCCTCATGCTTCTGGTGGATGTGAGCTCTTCTGGCGGATTCGGTTCGGCCGAGAAACTCAAGAATGAGGTTTCTGCGGAAATCGCTTCTATCCTCGCTTTTGCCGCCATCAAAAACAATGACAAGATTGGGTTGATCGTGTTCTCCGACAAAATCGAACACACCATACCACCCAAAAAAGGCAAAGCTCATATTTGGAATATCATCCGCACCATTCTGAATTTCAAGCCAGAAGGAAAAGGCACCAACCTTTCCCTGCCGCTCGAATACCTTTTGAATATCCAGAAACGAAAAGCCACAGCTTTTTTAATTTCTGATTTTCAGGATGACGGCTATGAAGCAAAATTAAAGCTGGCGAAACAGAAACACGATTTGGTCGCCATCAGTATCACCGATCCACGCGAGGAAACTCTGCCCGATGTGGGCTTGATCCAACTTGAAGATGCGGAGACAGGGGAAACACTATTGGTCGACACGCATGACAAAGAAATGACTACGCAATATGCCAGACAATTCCAGCAAATAAGAGATAAACGAAAAACCTATTTCAGCTCCATTGGTATTGATACTATCGAAATTCACACAAACCGATCTTTAACCGATCCAATAATCCGCTATTTCAAAATGCGGGAAAAGAAACATTAATGACGAATCATACGCCTAAAGAAATTACAACAGATGGAGTCAGCAAAAAGCTGAAAGTATTTGTCATCCTCCTCACGGCAGTGACTTTTATAGCTCTTGTGGCATTATTCACCAAGCTTGCAAGCAAACCCAGTGGAACGGCGAAGACCACATCAACGGCCCAATCCCTTATACCAAACCAGAGTTTGAGCGACGAATATAACTCAGTGGGAAAACGCCTGATGAATTCTGGCCTAAAAGAGCAGGCCATCGATCAGTTCATAAAAGTGTGGGCGATACAAAAAGTTGGTAGCCTCGAAAGAGCAAAGGCCGCTCAAACAGTGGGCGGTTTATATGCGAACTTAGGTAACTGTCAAGAAGCCCTGACCTGGCTGTTTAGGGCAGAAGCGGCCGATTCGACCTTGCCCCTGCAACCACTCATCGACTCATGCCTTGCAAAAGTCAGGAGCATTCAATCCGGCCGATGAAAAATGTAACAATCGCGGCAAAGCTTTCTATAGGATCTTTTCTCTTACTTGCCGCTTTATTTTTCTTGAGTTCATTTTCTATCGCTGACGAGATTTCAAATCCGGTTTCCGTCAGCACTCGCGTATCTCCTGATACTTTTACTCTGGGTGATATCGCGACATATGTCATTTCCATTCAGCACGACCCTGACATTCACCCTGCCGCTCCTGTTATTCAACCGCCAAAGGGTTTGGAGTTTATCGAGCAGGGTGAAAACACACTTCACGAACAAAGTGGAAAAACCGTCCATGAATATTGGTATAAACTTCGTATTGATGACACAGGCAAATTGACCCTCCCTTCCATCCAGGTAGCTTTTAAGGCTCCAGACCAAAATGGAAAAAATATTCAGGGAACTATTCTGGCACCAGAAGTGAGTTTTGAAGTGCAATCTCTTCTCAGCATACCGGGGAACCCGGAGGGAATTCACGACATCAAACCACTGGAAGAGTATCCCCTGCCCTGGTTAAACTATTTCTGGATGGCTTTGGTTGTTCTGGCCCTCTTGGCACTCTTCTACTTTTTATGGTGTAAATGGAAGTCTCGGCCTTTAACTCTAAACCTTCCTTCCCCTGTTCCGGTCTTGAGTGCTGAACAATTGGCATTAGAAGAACTCGAAACGCTTAAAAATAAAGAATGGCTCCAAATTGGGCGAACTCAGGAACATTTTTTTGAGTTGTCTGAAATCTTTCGCAGGTATCTGGAAAACCGTTATCATTTTCCAGCGCGGGAATGGACCACGGAAGAAATTACAGCGCATTTTAAACATTTTTCCAGCCTTAGCGACAACCTGAAACTTAAAGCGCGGGCTATCCTGACTCAAACCGACCGTGTTAAGTTTGCCAAGGCTGAACAGGTGGTGGATGAAATGCAATCCATCATCAACTTTATTGATGAGGCCAGACCTTCTGCTCCTGAAGTAGAGAATCAGCTATGATTTTTTTCCAATTTCAAAATCCATGGCTATTGCTTTTCCTTTTAGCAATGCCTCTGCTTGCCCTTCAGGTTAGGAGAGACTATCAGTCAACCGTGCACTTTCCATCACTCGCTACCCTGAAGGCTCTGCGCCCATCGAAGGTCGATCTTTACGCAGGACTCCCGTACATAATCCGTTTTCTGGCAATGACCCTTTTAATCATTGCTCTGGCCCGCCCGCAGGAAGGACATAAGAGCACAGAAATTCTTTCAGTCGGGGTCGACATCATGCTGGCTTTAGACACTTCAGGAAGCATGCGGGCTCTCGACTTTATAGAAGAAGAAAAACGCATCACTCGGCTCACTGTAGTGAAAGGAGTCGTCTCAGAATTCATTGAGAACCGTCCCACTGATCGAATAGGTATGGTTGTCTTTGGCGAACAGGCCTACACACAATGCCCGTTAACCCTCGACCAGGGCATTCTGCAATCATTTTTAAGCAAATTGGAAATTGGCATGGCCGGTGACTCCACAGCCATTGGCTCGGCCATCGGGATTGCCGTTAAACGGCTCAAGGATCTGGATTCAGCTTCCAAAGTCATCATTTTGTTAACCGATGGCAGAAACAATGCAGGATCGTTAGTCCCGCTTCAAGCCGCTCAAACAGCCAAAACCTTCGGGATAAAAATTCACACCATCGGTGTCGGCACCCAGGGCAAAGCCCCTTTTCTGGTCAATTCTATTTTCGGACAACGCTATGTCTATCAGGAAGTGGATATTGATGAAACCACTCTCACTGAAATATCAAAAATTACCGGTGGGCAATATTTTCGGGCCACTGACCTTGAGTCTCTCAAAAATATTTACAATCAGATTGATGAAATGGAAAAGTCAGAAGTTAAAGTGATTGACCATTCTGAGTACAAAGAGCTGTTCCACTATTTTCTGGTTCCGAGTTTGATGCTCCTTTTGCTGGAAATTGGTCTTTCAAACACACTATTAAGAAGGATTCCTTAAGCCATGCGATTTGGTGATCCCGCTTATTTTTATTTATTATGGTGTCTACTCCCTTTGGTTTTTTTCATGGTATGGGGCATGAGAAAGAAGCAACAACTCACACTGAAATTTTGTGGAAATCCTTTGCTCTCCAGACTGGTTCATCCCGGAGTAGAAAAACGGCATCGCAATAAAACTATTTTCGTCGTTCTGGCTATCCTTTTTCTTTTACTTGCTCTGATCCGGCCACGCTGGGGATACCAATGGGAAGACCTGCATCACCGCGGAGTCGATGTCATCGTCGCCCTGGATGTTTCCAGCAGTATGCTGGCGGAGGACATTAAACCCAACCGACTTGAGAGAGCCAAACGAAAAATTTCCGACCTTCTGGATATGATGGAAGGGGATAGAATCGGACTGGTTGCCTTTGCCGGAACCTCATTCGTCCAATGCCCTCTAACTCTCGATTATGGTGCCGCCAGAATATTCCTTGCCGCCATTGATACGCAATTGATCCCGGTACAGGGAACCGCCCTCGGCAATTCCATCGAGACTTCTGTTAAAGCGTTTCGCACACAGGAGAAAAAATCCAAAGCCCTGATTTTGATAACCGATGGAGAAGACCAAACAGGAAAAGCCCTCTCAGCCGCAAAATCAGCAGGCGATCAGGGAGTAAAAATATACACCATCGGAATTGGTGGAGAAATTGGTGCCCCTTTACCCAATCCTTCCGGTGCTGGAGGATTCAGAAAGAATGAGCAGGGAGAAGTCATTCTCTCAAAACTTGATGAAACCACACTACAACAAATTGCCCTGGAAACAGGAGGAAGTTATGTTCGCTCTGTCACCGGTGATATAGATTTAAAAACCATCTACAAGGATCAGATCAAAAAGCATATCGAGAAAAAAGAATTGAAATCAGAGCGCAGAAAAATCTGGCAGGAGCGTTTCCAATGGTTCATTTTCATAGCATTAATTTTTCTGGTCGCTGAGACCTGTTTATCTGAAAAAAGACCTTTGGAAAAACCATGAATTTAGTCTGCATTCAGCTATCGGTTTTTGGTAAAATACTATCAGGTGTGGGGCCAGAGAGTGATACCTTCACATTCTACAAGTGTTTTCTAGGCTAAACAGGCTATCATTTCCTGTTTCCCACCCAGTAGACTTGACAACCAGTAGATACGATTTTATTTGATATAAGAGTCGGCAAAACGGCTCCTTTAATACATACGAAAGGAATAGATAATGGATAGCTCTTACAGAACCATGAGTGTGGACGCCACTGCCGCAGAACAACAACGGTTTATGGTACGTGTCTACAACTGGATGACTGCCGGACTGGCAATAACTGGTTTCATGGCCTTTTATATTTCCAATAGTCCAGCCATGATGAATATCATTTTTGGCAATCCCATAATGCCGATTGTCCTCATCATCGCTCAAATAGGACTTGTGTTCTGGTTGGCGTCTAGAGTCATGCAAATGAGTGCAAGCCAGGCAACCGGTGTTTTCATGCTTTATGCAGGCCTGACCGGCGTCACTTTTTCAGCCATTTTTATGGCTTATACAACAGCCTCCATATTCTCCACATTTTTGGTCACGGCAGGCACCTTTGGCGCAATGAGTCTGTACGGCTATACAACTAAAAAAGACCTGACTTCATGGGGAAGCTTTTTGTTCATGGGGCTAATTGGAATCATCATTGCTTCATTGGTGAATATATTCATGCAAAGCTCGATGATGCATATGATCATCACCTATGCAGGAGTGCTCATCTTTGTCGGGCTGACCGCCTATGATACACAGAAGATTAAAGAGATGAACATTCTCGGCAATGAAGGTACCGACGAAGATACAAAGGAAGCTATTAGAGGGGCACTGACCCTTTATCTCGACTTCATCAACCTTTTCCTCATGCTCCTCAGGCTTATGGGAGACAGAAGGTAAGTTGAGACGTTTTAATTTGGACAGTTCCCGGCTCTCAGTAGCCGGGAACACTCATTCTTCCACTGCTGAAATTATGGTTTGGAATCTTGCCCCACTTATCCCCGCCTTCTTTTTTCTTTTTATGCCCTCTGCTGGATTCGCCGAATCGATAGACACAAAAATACAGGAAGGTATTTCTCAATATCACGAAGGTGAGTTTAAGGAAGCCGTTGAGAACTTCTCTTTCGCACACACTGACCGCCCGGAAGATTCGCGTATCGCCTATAACCTGGGAAACGCGCATTACAAAGAAGGCAAGTTCCAGGAAGCTCTGCAAGCATACAATCAGGCCGCAATGGACGAAAAAAACCCAGACATCTTGAAAAAATCAATCTACAACACCGGCAACGCCATGGTAAAGCTGGGAAAACTGGAAGACGCCGAGTCGGCTTACAAAAAAGTTCTTTCACTCGACCCCGGCGATATGGATGCAAAATACAATTTAGAATATGTCCGCCAACAATTAGAAAAGAAGGAAGAACAGCAGTCAGGAAAAGACCAGCAAAAAGGCGAAGACAAACCTTCCGATAAAGAGAAGGGCGAGGATCAGGAGCAAGATAGCGAAGGTGACCAGCAGGGAGAAAACCAGCCTCCCCCGCCTGATAGTGCCGACTCTAAAAATAAAAACCCGGATAATAAAAACCAGGAGAACTCCAACCAACCGGGAGAATCCACAATCGAAGCAGAAATCACAAAAGAGAAAGCGGAACAAATGCTGGAAGGACTCACAGAGGATTTAAAAAATATCAGCCGCATGCAGGCAGGAAAAACAAAATCGGCTTATCAAGGGAACGACTGGTAATAATGAGAGTATGTACACTTAAAATAGCTGCGCTACTCTCCTTTTTTCTGGTTCTCACGCTCAGCGGCATGAGCTATGGGCAAAATACCTCGGTCACAGCAACCGTCGACAAGAACAGCTTGACCCTGGAAGATAGCCTGCAACTCTCCATCGTCATTAAGGGAACCCAGAACTCGCCTCCTCCCCAACTCCCTTCTTTACCCGATTTCAGAGTCACTTCGGCAGGAACATCCTCCTCTACGCAATACATCAATACCCAACGAAGTGTTTCCATCACTTACAACTATCGCCTGACACCCATGAGCACCGGGACTATACTTATTGGTCCGGCAAAAGTGCAAATAAGCGGAAAAAAATATTCCACTCAACCCATAACCGTTGAAGTACAAAAATCCTCCAATAGAGCAACAATCACAAACAAAGCGGCGTTTGTGGAAGCCACCCTATCCAGCAATAAAGCCTATCTCGGAGAACAACTGGTCTACACCTTCCGATTGTTTCATCGTGTTGATGCCAAGAACCTGAATTTACAACTTCCTTTTAATAAATCCTGGTTCAGCAAAGAAGAACTTGGAGAACCAAAAACATACATAAAGATCGTAAATGGACTTCAGTATCATGTTCAAGAACTGTCAATAGCTCTTTTCCCGTTAAAAAAGGGATTGGTTGAAGTTCCATCTGCCATCATAGAGTTAGACCTTTACCACAGGTCACAGAATAGATCTGGAAGAGACCCCTTTAACCAGATTTTCCGCGATCCATTTTTTAGCCGGGGTGTCCAGGCCGAACATAAGGTCCTTCGATCACAACCTCTTTCGATTGATGTTTTACCTCTGCCTGACAGAGCACCAAAAGGTTTCAAAAATTTAATAGGACAATTTAAAATCGTCGCTGAGCTTGGTAAAAAGGATCTTGATGTGGGTGATACCACCACCTTGACCGTGACCGTTTCTGGAAAAGGAAATGTCAGAGATATATCCTTTGATGAGCCTGATTTAAAAAACCAGTTTAAAATCTACCCGGATAAGCCCGAGTTCAAACAAACTGTTCACAACAATCAAATCAGGGGAGAAAAAGTTTTCAAGTTTGCCCTGGTGCCATTGGAAGCGGGGAGAAAAACCTTGCCAGAATTTTCCCTGCCCTATTTTGATTCGGAAGCTGCGCAATACCATATTGCGAAAACCCAGCCGATTTTTTTAAACATAAACCCCTCTTCCGCAAAGGAAGAACTCAATCTCGTACAATCCAGGCAGCAGGAAATGCCACTAACCAATCCTGAGATCGAAACACTTGGTACAGATATTTTGCCCATTTACACAGAATTGGACAAATTTCAAAGTGACAACGTCTCTTCATTTGCATTCTTAGGAGCAGGTTTTGGCTCGCCGGTGGTTCTCTTCATCATTTCAGCATTTTTAATGAAGCGACAGAATCGAATGAAATATGACGTGGCATATTACCGACGTCGCAATGCCTATAAAAATGCCAACCAGCGTTTAAAACAGATGTCCGAGCATTCAGACTCCAAAGAGTTCGCCCGAGAGTTATCTGAAATTCTGCGGGAATATATCGGCGACAAACTGAACCTTCAAGGCAAAGCCATCACCGCTGAAGAAGTACAGGTTCGGATGAAAGAATCAAACTATGAAATCCAACAGGCCGAGGAAACCCGCAAACTTCTCGAAAAATGCGAGACCTTGCAATATGCACCCATGACCCAGGGCAGTACCAAGCAACTGCTCGGCGAATCTGAAAACCTGATTAAGGTATTGGAGAAACAGTCATGAAACATTCCAATATCACTTCATTAGTTTTATTCATTCTACTGACCCTTTCTACCAGTCTGTCGGCGGGAGCCTCTGACTATCTAAACGATATCGTTCGTGCCAATGCTTACTATGCTGAAAAACAGTATGCAGAGTCCGCTCAGGTCTATGAATCCTTAATAAAGGAGGGAACAAAAAACGGATACATTCATTACAACCTGGGGAATGCTTATATCAGGATGGGAAAGACCGGCCCGGCTATTTTAAATTACATCCACGCTCAAGAATGGATTCCACGCAATGAAAACCTGGCCGCGAATTTAAAGTTTGCCATTCAACAGACCCGGGACAAAATTGAACCCCCTCCTCCAGGAACACTGAATGTTCTTTTTTTCTGGGTCAACGATTTTAATATTAACGAACTTGTATATTTTGCCATCGCCATAAATTTCATTTTCTGGATCACCTTGATTCTGTGGATGAAGTTCCCTGTCCTGAAAGTCACCCGCAACGCCCTCCTCTGCGTTCTTTTGCTGTCATTTGTTTCAATTGGAGTTAAAATCAAGAATGAATCCGATTTTAAACTGGGAGTGGTTCTGGCAGAGCATGTCGATGTGAAGTCTGGACGCGCTGTAGATGCAATCACATTATTCCAATTGCACGAAGGCGCTCTGGTCACTGTGACAGACAGACATCATGATTGGCTGGAAGTTCATCTCAACGATGAACAAAAAGGTTGGGTTCCGCAAAAATCATTAGGAACCTGAATCCACCACGGAGCAATATTCATGAGCGTCAAATTACCCCATCGGGTAGGTGGCTGGAGTGCCATCCGCTATTCACTTAAAATGGCACGTCGGGCCGGAGGGTTGTGGCCCATGCTTAAGGCACTGGCTTCCCGTAATAACTGCAAGAGTTGTGCATTGGGAATGGGTGGGCAAACGGGTGGTATGCGCGATGAAAATAACCACTTCCCCGCTGTCTGCAACAAATCTTTCATGGCTCAGGCCTCCGATATGCAAGGAGCCTTGCCGGA
>JAJDBI010000323.1 GCA_029261435.1 Nitrospinaceae bacterium | reverse complement strand
ACATCAGCAAAGGAAAAGCATGGTCAAAAGAGTCCGTGGATTTCGATTTCCGCCAATGCGATATTTTCCCCAAAGTAACGGTTGTTCGTAAAGCTCCAAAAGGAGTTAAAGAAGGTTTGGTAAAAGTGACCAATCAGGATGAGAACACGTTGCACAATCCACATGGATATTCTGTTAAAGGAGCCAACAGAAAAACGTTGTTCAACAAACCTCTGCCATCTAAAGGTTCTGTGGCCGATGTCACAAAAACTCTTAAACGTTTAAAACAAAAAAAGGATTCTCATTTCTTCCTGCAATGCGATCAGCACAACTACATGGAAGCTGATGCACGGATTGTCTGGAATCCTTATTACACCGTAAGTGCCAAAGACGGTTCCTTCATGCTGGACAATATTCCAGCCGGAAAATATAAAGTAACCGCATGGCATCCTTATGTTGGACAAGTGACTCAGGAGATCACGGTGGCAGATGGAGCAAAAGCCAGCAGCAATTTTGAACTGGCCATTAAATGACACTACCCCCTCCCACTGACAAGCGGGAGGGGGTTGCTTATCCGGTTTTAAAAAAAATATGTGCACCCAACAACACGAAAGAGGAGAAAATAAAATGAAGAAAATACTGGTACTGACCTCAATCAGCCTGCTGTTATACGCAACAACCTCCTGGGCAGCCAGCAACTGTCCACAACCGAGGAAGACCAAAGCGGCTCCCTCCAACATCGCATCAATGGATAAGACTGCAAAAGCTAATGCGAAAAATGGTAAAAAGATTTATGAAAAGGCCGCCAAACCTCTTGCCTGTAAAATGTGCCATGGAAAAGGTGGCGACGGTATGGGAAAACTTGGAAAGGCATTAAAACCCAATCCGCGCAACTTCACCTGTAGCGATACGATGAAAGATGTCTCAGCCGGGCAAATGTTCTATGTCATTAAAAACGGTTCACCTGGAACAGGAATGGCCGCCCACAAAAGAACTCTGAAGGATAAGGAGATCTGGGATGTAGTGAAATACATCCGCAGCACCTGGGTCCACTAGCCACTCGGCGTGGGGCCAATTGGGCAAGGACTCTTTCTACCTAGATATCTCTTTGCTCGCCTGAGAGAACCATTGCTCATCACTACCACGCATAAACCCTGAACTCATTGGGGGACAAGGCTACGCCTTGAAAAAAGTTTAATTAGGGGACGGGGGGCAGGCTGAGGCCTGTCCCCTGTTTTCTTATTCTCTTCCTTTTTCCAGGAAAAATTATTGTATTGAGTCGATATTAATTTGACAAATGCTATTCTCGCGTCTATCATCAATATAGTTTTGACTCGATACTAATATCCGTCTGATGAAAGGAAGCTGAAATCATGAAACAAGCGATTCTAACGTTTGCCATCCTAATCTCTCTGAGCTCTATGGCCTTTGCAGAAACCCCAAAAGTTGATTATCCTGAAGGGTATCGTCAATGGACGCATATCAAATCCATGCTCATTGAGCCGGGGCATCCTCTGGAAAACCCGTTCCAGGGCTTGCACCACGTTTATGGAAACGACAAGGCGCTACAAGGACTCAACTCTGGAGCCTATCCCGATGGTTCGGTTCTGGTTTTCGATTTGCTGAGTTACAAGCAGGGAGGAAAGGCCATTCAGGAAGAAGCTCGAAAACTCGTTGGAGTTATGGTGAAGAATAAAAACCAATTCAAATCCACCGGTGGATGGGGATTTGAAGGTTTTGCCGGTGACAGTAAAAGCAAACGCCTGGTCAGAGATGGCGGCGTGGGTTGTTATAACTGCCACACCTCACAGACAAAGTCCGGTTTTGTTTTTTCCAAAATGCGGAAGTGAGTATTCGACAGGTGGCTCGTTATACGAGCCACTTGCTTTTTACTTATTTTTCTGTTGGAGGAGGGTTTAATTTTTTTAATTCATATTTTTCGATCAGGCCATCCAGTCTCATATTAAATGCTGCCGACTGAGTATGTTCTCGACCCCACTCACTGCCTATCACCCCTGCTTCGCGACTTATGAGAGGCATCTTTTCTTTCCAGTCATTCCAGAAGGGTGTCTCGAACATGGTGATGAGCTTTTTTACCGTCTCGTGTGACATATGCTTGTCATAAACCGGAATCACCCGCTCTACCAGATCATCCATTTCCTTTTTCCCGACCAGTTTATTGAACTCCCCCCAGAACGCATCAGGAACCCTGGGGAAGGAGCCCGACACCATCATTGAGACAGAGTTCATGAGAGTGTCCTGCATATAGCTCAACTGATCCAAAATACCGGAAACTTTCAACAATTTTTTAATATCTTTTTCTTTTTCCGAAGACGCTTCAGAAAAAACCGGGATGACGGTAACACATAATAGGATGAGCAATACCACTCTTGTAATTTTTTTACAGTCAAATCTCATTCATATCTCCAACCCTTCAACCTTTTTTAATTTCCTGTAGTGCTGAAATTGCCGCAAGCGAACCTGCATGAGGCAACTCATATTCCTGACCGATAAAACTTTTACTACCAACTTTAATCTCAACCAGCCACATTTGGTCTTCAACCAGATATTGAATCTCAAAGCCCATATCCAGGTTTACAAAATAGGAGGCCACGTGTTCGAAAAAAGCGTTATGGTCGGTAGAAAACTTCGGGATACTGACGGCAGGATAGTTGCTGATTTCTTCCAGATGCATCTTAACGGGCAAGTCATTCCCCGACCAGTGTTTCCAACCCATATGCATAGCCAGTAACACATCCAGCTTCGCGCCTGCCTTTTTTGGCACAGTTAACTCACTAAAATCAATTTCAGACATTGTTATTCTCCCCGTTCCAAATCTGGCCCACAGATTAACATGGACGCGGGACACTGGCACTCAATTTTTCGAGTCTTGACGAATTAGCAATCAGCCCTTAATCTACGCTATAAATTATCAAAACCCTTGTAATATTTCTTTATTTACCTTCATATCCACTACGGGTACTTGAAAAAACTTATCACAGCCCTGTTATGAGCACAGAGAAACTCAAAGCCGAAAACTCAAAGAAGAACCTGCATAATGCGGACTTCACCAATGCCGACTTGAAGGAAGCCGACCTAAGTTCCGGAGTCCTGATTGAAGCATGCTTAAAGGACGCCGACCTCAGCGAAGCAGATCTCTGTGATGCCGATGTCAGCTCCGCAAACTTTGAGGGTGCCCGGCTCCATCGAATCCTGCTATATCGGTCCCGCGGGCGTGACACCAGGTTCGTTGGATGCATCCTGACCCAGGCTAACCTGGTCGAAGCCAATCTCATTGGCGCCAATTTCAGCCATGCAAACATGAGAGAATCAAATATTGAGGGGGCAGATTTGAAAAACACCCGTTTCAAAAATGCCAATCTCAGCGATACAAATATGACAGGTGTTTTTTTATCCAACTCCGATCTTACCGATGCCGATTTTACCAACGCCGATCTCATTGCCGCTGACCTGACAAACTCCGACCTCACAGGTGCCAACTTCGAAAATACTTATTTGAATCACGCCGATATTTCAGGAGCCAATCTCAAGCAAGCAAAAAACCTCACTCGTGATCAAATAGAAACCACCTTTATCACAAAAAAAACCCTTTTACCCGATGCTATTCCCATCAAATGGATTTCAGATACAGAATACGAGTTTTGCTGAATTTTAGACTCTCTCCTCTTTAATCTCTGTGCAGATTTTGGGAATTAATGTCCTTCTTAGCGTATCTATAATTAATAGACAGGTAAATAATTTCAGGTGCCGACACTTGCCGTTGCCTGCTGAATAAGAAAGGATGTGATCAATCATGGAAGACAAGACCGCTGTTGAAATCATGACACGCCCGGCAATCTCAGCCAAAAAAAATGCCTCCGCCAGAGATATCGCTCTTCAATTCATATCCGAGCAGTATAGCGGAATGCCAGTGACCGAAACCGATGGCACTGTCATAGGAATTGTCACTGAACTTGATATTTTGCGAGCCGTTAACGGAGGACATGAACTGGCACGCGTCACCGCCGGTGACATCATGACCCCGGAAGTCGCAACGGTAAAACCCGAAACACCCATAACTGAAATGATTAAGATGATGGAGGATTTCCATATCATTCGACTGCCAGTCTGCAAGGATGGAAAACTTATTGGAGTGGTTTCCCGCGGCGACATCATCAGGAATCTTGTTGAACCGGAGTTCATGACTAATATGTAAAAAACAGGGTGAGGGGAGTTCGGGAGGATTTATGGTCAGGTGGCTTTTATTCTCTCCCAAACTTTCTGAGCCCGTGACAGTTGCGCGAGATCATCAATTTCGGCCCAGTCCAGACCCTCCATCCTTAAAAAATAAACAGGGTATTCACTTGTGATTTGAACCAGGCTGTCCATATCGTAGCTGAGCTTGGGGTCTGAATCCGCAGATTGTATCAACCTGCCATACAATTGTTTGGAAATTTTAGCGATACCAACATACTCCCCGACTGAGTTTTTGATAAGATCTAGATTCTTTGATATTCCTGTCACACGGTTTTCGGTCGCCTCTACGTAAACCTCATCTCCGGCATTTGTTGTTCCCGATAATAAAAGGCAGTCACCGTGAGGCGCATTTAAAATACCGGTGATCGCTGTCGAATCATATATCAGGTCCGACTCCAGCAGAATAAAGTCTGAATCGACAAAATCCCTGGCACAGCCAAGTGAGCACACAGTACCAGTCATGGCGAATTTGATATTTTCAACGGTTCTGATTTCGGGATATGTCTCCTTAAGGTTCTCATAATACTCAGCCTTATGACCCGTGACAATCATGATTTCCCGAATCCCACATGCAATCAAAGTTCTTAAGGAATGCTCAATGATCGGGCGTTCGCCAAGGCGGATGAAACCTTTAGGAATATCCTCACCCATCTCCTTCATTCTCAATCCCATCCCAGCGGCAAGGATAACTGCTTTAGTGATAACTTGACTCATTCAATAATTTCTATAGATTGATTAGGTTCCTTGCCAGAACCTAAATAGGTGATTGCCCGGTCCAGTTGCATATGACTGCCAAAAAGAATAAGAATATCTCCAGACAGAACGGCAAATTCAGAACCCGGATTGGGATAGGGTTTGTTTTTTCGCACTACCGCAATGACCACCGCCCCCGTTCGTTCAGTAACCTTCATATCCCCCAGCATTTTCTCACGGGCCCAACTTTCCTGAATAACCTGATAGGACTCGGTGAGAGTGGCTGTGAGGTAGGTGGAAAATTTTTTCAGGCTCTCTGTATTTAAAGACAGCCCTCGGAACATGCTATAACCTTCCAGTCGGATCAATTCTACCTGCTGTTCAATAATATTGTTAGGAATACGATAGTCACGCAAAACCCGCGAAAAAATTTCAATGGACGTTTCAAACTCTTCCGGGATCACCTCATCAGCCCCGGCAGATTTAAGTTCCTCAACCTGAGCCGTCAACCGGGTTCGGACCATGATCTTGATTTCAGGGTTGATCTTTCTGGCAAGACGCACGGCTTTTTCCGTCACGGTGTAATCCGGAGTCGAAAATACAATCATACGTGCCTGTTTCAATCCGGCCCGACCCAGAGTTTCTTCCTGAGTGCAATCACCATAATGAGTGGTGATCCCTTCCGTCAAAGCCCGCTTCACCTGTTCGCCATTCAGGTCAAGAACCATAAAAGGAATCTGCGTTTCAAGAAGCACCTGTGCAAGGGTTCGCCCTCCAAGGCTATATCCCACGATGATAACATGGCCTTTAAGCTCTGAATCCTGTTTCTGATTCGAATCAGTTTCTGCAGACTTCCACTTGGAAAATATTCTCATGGAAAGCTGTGAAGAAGCCTGAATCAACAAAGGCGCGAAAAGCATGGAAAGAATCGAAACAATGAGCAACAACTGGTATTGATGGGAACCGAACAAACCCTGATCCATTGCCATCGCAGAGAGGATAAGAGAGAATTCCCCCACTTGCGCCAACCGCATGCCCACCACAAATGAAATCCGCATAGGGACCCTTACCAGCAAGCAAGCCAGACCGGCCAGCCCTCCTTTAACCAGGACCACAAGAACAAAAAGTCCCAGACAAACCCAGATAGAGTCCATCAACACCTGCGTCTGCAAGAGCATCCCTACCGAAATGAAGAAAATACTGCTGAAGTAATCCCGTAATGGAAGAATATCGAGAATGATCTGATGATTATACTCAGACTCCGAAATAATCATCCCCGCAATCAAAGCACCCATCGCCAGTGTCAAACCCATTTTCTGCGACACCCAACCCGTGGCAAGAATAATAAATATTACCGATAGCGTGAGATGTTCTTTATTACCTACCCGCGCAATCCAAGCCAGCGTTTTAGGAACAATCAACTTGGATAGAAAGAAAATTGCCACCACCGCTGTCAATGACTTGACCATGGCGAACGCAAAGTCTGCACCGGAATTTACTCCCGACTGGGCAAGAAGAGGCAAAAGAAGCATGATGGGAACCACGCATAAATCCTGAAACAGGAGGGTGCCGATACAAAGCTTTCCGTGCAAGGTATCTATCTCGGCCCGGTCGGTGATCATTTTTAGAACAATTGCCGTACTGCTCAAAGCGACAATCAGGCCTAAAGCAATACTCTGGTTTTGCTGAAACCCCATCTCTATGAAAATGAACCAGACAAAAGCCGTTGTCAGTCCCAATTGCAGACCACCAACCCCCAGAACCGAAGCCAGGTTTTTGAGCAAACGTCCTAGAGAAAACTCCAGCCCAATAACAAATAAAAGCAGGATCACTCCTAACTCGGCCAGCTCTTTTACCGAAGCCACATCAGAGATCAGTTTCAATCCATATGGACCGATCAAAACTCCAGCAATGAGGTAACCCATGACCGAAGGCAGTTTAATTTTGTGGAAAAACAGGTTGATCGGAAGAGAAACCAGCAGGAGGACAGCTAAATCTTCAATTAAATGGACCATGTATTCGCCTGAAGATTAAAAATATGAGTTCTAGCCAGCATACTGCATGTGGGGTTTTAAACCTACCCCCTCTGTGAAGAGGGCTGGGAGGATTTGGCTTAAATGTTTTAGAAAGAAATAAATCTCACTACAATATTATACCGATGATTCTGATAAGGGAAGGAGTGTTATCAAGAAATAGAAAGCCCCCATTCCTCCTGACAGGAACAGGGGCTTTCAAATGATACAGAGGTCAAACAAACGGGATTCTGGACGATCTCCCGAAAAGATGCCTGAGAATTTAATTCTTAATCATTAGCAAAACGAAGAGCGAGGGCAAAATCCTCCAACCCGTCCTTTTGTGCAATGGCGGCTA
>JAJDBI010000322.1 GCA_029261435.1 Nitrospinaceae bacterium | reverse complement strand
TATGTTTGACGGAGCTCGTGGGCTTATCAAGGGCCGACTCCATTTTTCCTCGAAAGATTTCTGGATGGTCATTTCGGTCTCCATCCTGTTCATGTTCGGAGCATTGGCCTTGGTTTGGCCCAACATCAAGAAGATCAAACTGGCTTATGAGTATCAGGACCTTGCCAAAGAACGTGAAAAACTCTCGAAAGAAAACCGTCTGCTCAACCTTGAGCGTGAAAGCCTGAGGTCTTTAAGCCGGATTCATCTTCTGGCTAAAAGTGAAGTGGGCATGAAAGAAGCTGATGAAGGCAAAGTCATCACCATTTTCTTGAAATAGGAATCATGGCAAAAAATAACAAACAGTCTACTGGTACGTTTCGAGAGGGGATCAAAACCCGACTGAAAATTGTCTCGGTATTACTTTTTCTATTCGGGGCAGCCTTGGTCGCTCGACTGGCTTCTTTGCAGATCATTCAGCACGAAACTCTTCTGGCTAAATCCGAAAAGCAGTATGTTGGAACTGTCAAGACACAGTTCGGGCGCGGAGTGATCTACGACCGGAATTTAAACGAACTGGCACAAAACATCGAAGTGGAATCTGTTTATGTAACCCCGTCGGAAATACTGGATCGAAAAGCCACTGCACGTGTTCTTGCGGCATCATTGAACTTGGATCAGAGTAAAGTCTATAAAAAAATCTCCTCTAAAAGAGATTTTGTCTGGATCAAGCGGAAATGTGACCTTGACGAAATTGTGAAGCTAAAACAAGCGGGACTGTCGGGCATAGGGTTCCTGCCCGAGCAAAAAAGGTTTTATCCAAAGCGTGAGTTGGCAGCAAACGTTCTCGGTTTTGTCGGTATGGACAATCAAGGTCTTGCTGGCATTGAACATGCTCACCAATCCAGACTCAAGGGCACCACGATCAGACAAGTCACGGAACGTGATGCCAGAGGGAGAAATATTCAGCCTCTTGAAGGATTGCGCGACTCCAGTCGCAATAGTTATGACCTCGTACTTACTATCGATGAGGTCATTCAGTTCACCACCGAATACCATTTAAAAAAGCAGGTCGAGCGTTTCAAAGCCGATTCAGGGATGGCTGTGGTTATGGACCCTCACACCGGGGAAATCTATGCAATGGCCAACATCCCTCAGTTCAATCCGAACCATTACGGGGCGTTCTCTCAAAAAGTCTGGAAAAATAATATTGTAGCCAGTTCTTACGAGCCTGGATCAATTTTCAAACCCATCGTTGCCGCGGCGGCCCTCGACAAAGGATTAGCCAGGCCGCAGGACATATATTTTTGTGAGAACGGAAAGCTTAAAATTGGCAACGCTAATATCGGAGAGGCTTCAGACCATAAGTTTGGTTGGATGACTATGAACGACATCATTGCTAAGTCCAGCAATATTGGAGTGATCAAAATTGCCCAGCAAGTTGGCAAGAAGCCTTTCTATGAATACATCCGTAAATTCGGGTTCGGTGAAAAAACAGGTCTGTTGCTTCCAGGGGAATCTGCCGGCCAGCTTAAAGAACAAAAAAACTGGTCCAACCTTTCTCTGGCATCTATTTCATTTGGTCATGAGATCGCCGTCACACCTATTCAAATGGTCAGTGCGCTATCGGCAATCGCCAACGGTGGAAACCTTATGGAGCCACATATCACCAAAGCATTGATCAAAAACGGAAAGGTTGTCCAGCAATTTAAACCGAAAAAAATTCATCGCGTCATATCCGACAAGGCCAGTCTTCAAATGGTCGAGATTCTAAAGTCAGTGGTAAAAACAGGTACCGGAAAAAAAGCAGCTCTGGATGGGTTTGATGTGGCAGGCAAAACCGGGACAGCTCAAAAATACAACATGGAAACGCGGTCTTACTCCAGTACAGAATTCATTTCTTCTTTCATCGGTTTTGCTCCAGCAGATTCTCCTCGACTTGTTATTTTGGTAATGATTGACAACCCTAAAGGGTTGCATTGGGGCAGCGTTGTGGCGGCACCAGTGTTTCAGAAAATAGCAAAAAAGGCGTTGCGTTATTTAAACGTTCCGTCAAGTAAAGAACGTGTATTTATTCTCGATCGAGCATGATGAAACCAACAAGTTCAACTAACTCGATAGTATTCCCTGAAAGGGGTTACCTTAACGTGACTGACCAGAACGGACAAAAACTTTCACGCTTAATTCTAGGCCTGCCAGCTGTCAATATTCTGGGGACCATGGACAGGAATGTTCGCGAAATCGTCTACGACTCCAGAAAATCTGGAACGGGTTGCTTGTTTGTAGCCGTGCCTGGAGGAAACTGGGATGGAGGAACATTCATAAAAGATGCTATCGATAAAGGAGCATCCGTGTTTATCACCGAAACTTCTCTCGACTCTTTAAACGGGCTCGACCTGGGGTCGCGTGATGTAACGGCTTTGTGTGTAGAAGATGCCCGCAAGGCACTCTCAACTGTCAGTGCTAATTTTTATCAGCGTCCGTCAGAACGTTTAGCTTTAACGGGAATCACCGGCACCAACGGGAAGACCACCACAGCCTATATCCTCGAAGCTTTATTCAGAGCACAAGGAGCAAGGACTGGAGTGATCGGCACCATCAATTATCATTTCGGAGACAAAGAACTTTCCGCCCCTGTCACCACGCCTGAGTCTCTGGACTTAAATCGAATGTTGGATGAAATGGTTAAAGATGAAATCAGAAATTGTTTTCTTGAGGTCTCATCTCATGCTCTGCATCAGAGCCGTGTTCATGACATGCGTTTCAAGGCTGGGATTTTCACCAACCTGAGCCGCGACCACTTGGATTTCCATGGCGATATGGAAAACTACAAAAGCGCCAAGAAAAAACTTTTTCTCGACAATCATGTTCAATGGAAAATTTTCAACATTGACGATCCGGTCGGGAGAGAATTTTCCAGAGAATTTAACGCGGATTCCTTCACCACGGGCATTGACAATAACGCGGATTTCAAGGCCGAAGATATCGCTCTGACAAAAGCAGGTTGCCGGTTCACCTTAAAAACTCCCTTTGGGGCTGGTGAAATTCACTCCAATCTTCTCGGTCGACACAATGTTCACAATCTCCTTTCTGCGGCGGCGGGAGCTTTGGCTCAGGATATTTCTCTGAACAAAATCCAGGAGGTGTTTCGTCAGATCCAGCCTATTCCGGGTCGATTTGAAAACATTGACAACGATCAAGGGTTTTCTGTGCTAGTGGATTACGCGCACACCGATGACGCCCTTTCCAATGCGATCTCTGCGGCAAAAACGTTTACCGAAGGAAAGCTGATTGTCGTCTTTGGTTGCGGTGGTGACAGAGACAAGGGGAAAAGAAAAGCTATGGGGCAAGCCGTTATAAATAAGGCGGACTTCTCGATCATCACCTCTGACAACCCCAGAACAGAAGATCCTGAGCAGATCATTGAAGATATTCGTCAAGGAATTCCTTCTTCTGCTCAAGAGGGAGATGATTATTCGGCGATCATCAACAGGAAAGAGGCTATCGAGCATGCCATTCATCTTGCTGAAAAAAACGATCTGGTTCTCATAGCCGGTAAAGGTCATGAAGATTATCAGGTTCTAGGAACGCAAACTATTCACTTTGATGATCGGGAGGTTGCCCGATCTGCCTTAAAGAAAAGAAGCCACTGATGGAAGGTCAAACACAAGACTGCCTCAATGCACTTGAAGGACAGCTTCTGCAAGGTGGTCTCAACTGTCCATTTCGGGGAGTGTCTATAAATTCCCGGACAGTCGCAGAGGGGGAGTTGTTCGTTTGCATCAAGGGAGACCGGTTTGACGGACACGATTTTTTGGCTGACGCGATTGAGAAAAAAGTCAGTGGAATCATTCTATCCGATCCGGAGAAACTACCAAGCAAACCTATCCGGTCTGGCGAAGGTCCTTTTGTGATTCATGTTCAGGACACACTCAAGGCTTTACAGGATTTAGCGGGATTCCAAAGAAAACGTTATCCGTTTCAGGTTGTAGCCGTTACCGGCACAAATGGGAAGTCGACCACTAAAGAAATGATCGCATCAATATTAGCAACCAGATTTAATACTTTAAAGACTCAAGGGAACTTGAACAATCATATCGGCCTCCCCCTGACACTCTTGAAAAGAGAGCCCTCCCATGAAATGGGTGTTCTGGAGCTTGGAATGAGCGCGGCGGGTGAGATTAAAAGGCTTGCCGAGATCGCGCAACCTGACATTGGCGTGATCACCAATATTTCAGAAGGGCATCTCGTCCAATTAAAAAGCCTGAAAGATATTCAGTCTGCAAAAGGAGAGCTGTTTGATGCACTGACAGAGGAAAGCACAGCCATTGTTAATGCCGATGATCCTCTGATTTTAGAGTTGGCAAGGTCACTTCGCACCAAGACAGTCACCTTTGGGATCGACCAGCCTGCAGACGTGCGCGCCAGCGAAATAGAAAATAAAGATAATTTGGGGTTTCAATTCAAGGTCAGTCTTTTCGACAAAACTCTTTCCGTTCGCCTTCCTTATCTGGGCTATTGCAATATTTATAACGCGCTGGCCGCGCTGGCGACGGGTTACTCGTTAGGCATCAAAGAAGATGCTATGGCTCGCGGACTTGAAAACTATCAACGTATGTCCCAACGCAACGAACAGATCCAGCATAAAGGGGTCGATCTGATTAATGACGCTTACAACGCCAATCCTCGATCCATGACGGAAGCTTTAAAAACTCTGGACAACTTCAAGACTCAGGGCCGACGGATATTTGTCATCGGTGACATGCTTGAATTGGGAGATTTATCTATCGCAGCCCATCAAAAGTTGGGAGAGGAAATAGCTGCATCGAAAACGAACATTCTAATAACTCTGGGAGAGTTGGCAAGTCTGTCCGCAAAAAGTGCTCAAGCTCTTGCCGAGGGAAGAATTCAAATCCTGGAGTTCGCCAACCATCAAGAAGCGGCGGAGTTTTTAACTCAGGAAGCGGTAAGTGGTGACTGTGTGATGTTCAAAGGCTCGCGAGGGTCCGCAATGGAAAAAGTATTACAAATCTTTATGGAAAATAAGAATTAGAAAATGTTCTATCACGTGTTTTATCCGCTCAGTTCGGAATATTCGATACTCAATGTCTTCAAGTACATCACCTTCCGGTCTGCTTATGCCGGGGTTACTGCGTTGGTATTGAGTCTGGTCCTGGGCAAACTAATGATTCGAACTTTACTGAAACTTCAGATAGGAGAAAAGATTCGCAGTGACGGCCCGCAGCACCACAGCTCCAAGTCTGGAACTCCGACCATGGGCGGACTGCTTATCCTGGCAACTTTCATGGGCTCGACTTTGCTTTGGGCTGATTTAAGCAATCATTATATCTGGGTTGTACTTCTTTCAGCTATTGGTTTTGGAGCTATAGGGTTGTGGGATGATTTTCTTAAGTTACGAAAAGGCGATGGCATTACCGCAAAAGAAAAGATTGTTCTTCAAATTTTATTGAGCCTGGCGATTGGTATTTATCTGCTGTATTTCGATCCTACACGGGCGGAATACGCTACACGCTTGTCGATTCCTTTTTTCAAAAGCTTTCAGCCTGATCTGGGGTTTGGTTATCTGGTTTTTATCATTTTCATAATAGTGGGGACCTCCAACGCCGTCAATCTAACAGATGGTCTTGATGGATTAGCCATAGGCCCTATTATCGTCGCCACATTCACTTATACCGGCATCGTTTATATCTCCGGTCATTTTAATTTTTCAGAATACCTGCGTATTCAGCACATCAAAGATGCAGGAGAAATCGCAATCGCCAGCTCAGCCGTTCTTGGAGCCAGCCTGGGGTTTCTCTGGTA
>JAJDBI010000321.1 GCA_029261435.1 Nitrospinaceae bacterium | reverse complement strand
AGTGGGCATTTTGGGAAATTTGGGGGCAAGTATGTCATAGAAACCCTGATGCCTGCTCTTAAAGAGTTAGAGCAGGTTTATGAAGAGGCCCGAAATGATCCTCAGTTTCAAAAGGATCTTGACTATTATCTGAGACATTATGTGGGTCGTCCTACTTCACTTTATTTTGCCGAGCGACTTACTGAACATCTTGGCGGTGCGAAGATTTATTTTAAACGCGAAGACCTGACTCATACCGGGGCGCATAAAATCAACAACACCATTGGCAGTGCATTGTTGACCAAAAGAATGGGCAAGAAACGAGTGATTGCCGAGACCGGGGCAGGGCAACATGGAGTGGCAACAGCTACTGCGGCGGCCTTGTTCGGACTGGAATGCGAAGTGTTTATGGGTGAAGAGGATATGCGAAGGCAGGCCCTCAACGTTTTTCGTATGCGGCTTTTGGGAGCGACGGTGACTCCTGTGACAGGCGGAACACGAACTCTCAAGGATGCTACCAGTGAAGCCATTCGAAACTGGATCACTACCGTAGAGAGCACTCATTATATCATTGGCTCTGTGGTGGGTCCGCATCCTTATCCTATGATAGTCAGAGATTTTCAAAAGGTAATTGGAGAAGAATCTACCGAACAGATCATGGAAATGGAAGGACGACTGCCCGATGTCTGTGTTGCTTGTGTCGGAGGCGGCAGTAACTCTATGGGATTGTTTTATCCGTTTCTGGAGAATGAGAAAGTTCGGTTGGTCGGAGTTGAAGCCGCAGGTCTGGGTGTTGACACCGACAAACACGGTGCTTCCATCACCAAGGGATCGCCAGGTGTTCTACATGGAATGATGAGTTACCTTCTGTATGATGATGATGGGCAGGTGACCGAGGCGCATTCGATTTCAGCGGGACTGGACTACCCCGGTGTGGGATGCGAGCACAGTCACCTGAAAGAAACGGGCAGGGCGGAGTATGTCCCGATCAGCGATGAAGAAGCGATGGGCGGATTCAAATTATTGTCACAACTGGAAGGAATCATTCCAGCCCTCGAATCAGCACATGCCATTGCCCAGGTAATGAAAATGGCACCGACCATGAAAAAAGATGAAGTCATTCTGGTTTGTCTGTCAGGCCGGGGCGATAAGGATGTGAATCAGGTAGCGGAAATGATGGGAGTTTCGTTGTGAGCCGGATAGATGACCGTTTCAAAAATTTAAATGGCAAAAAAGCTCTGGTGGCCTTTTTCACTGCCGGAGACCCAGATCTGCCTGCCTCAAAAGATATTTTTTTGACGATTGAGAAAGGGGGAGCGGATATCATTGAGATAGGTGTCCCGTTTTCCGACCCTCTTGCCGATGGCCCGGTTATTCAGGCTTCTGCACATCGATCTCTACAAAATGGCACCACCCTGAAAAAAATTATCGAGTTGGTGAAAGATATTCGCAGTCAGTCGCAATTACCGATAGTTCTGATGAGTAGTTTTAATCCGATTTTCGCTTATGGTCAGGAAAAATTTATTGAAGATGCAGTCAGTGCCGGAGTGGATGGCGTGATCCTGCCTGATCTTCCACCGGAAGAGGCGGGTGATTTTTTAGAATTTGCGAATGCAAAGAATCTGGATACAATTTTTCTATTAGCCCCCACCAGTACTCCTGACCGGATTCAGATGATCGGGGAGGTGAGCAAAGGTTTCATCTATTATGTTTCTCTGACGGGAACAACAGGTACGAAAGAGGCTCTTTCTAAAAATCTGGAAGAGAAAGTTTCTAACATTAAAAGTAATGTGGATCTTCCAGTGCTGGTTGGATTTGGAATCTCCGGACCCGAACAGGCAAAAGAAGCCGGGAAATGCTCGGATGGAGTTATTATTGGGAGCGCAATAGTCAAGTTGATCGAATCCCATTCCGACCCCGTCGAGCGCGATAAAAGTATTACTGAATTTATATCGGGTATTAGAACAGCTCTCAACTGACCCCAATATTTAACCCCCTGGCCCCCCATAAGGGGGATTGAGGCGGTTGCTTTTAGCATATGTCTATCAGCTCCAGAATCGGAGCATAAACCTTCATGCCTTCCCGTATTTCCGTCATTATCCCCGCATTCAATGAAGAGCAGTCTATAGGGCTGGTTCTCGATGCTCTCCCGCAAGAACAAATATATGAAATCATAGTTGTCGATAACAACTCGACCGACAATACCGCCAAATGCGCCAGTGAAAAAGGCGCAAGAGTGGTTGCTGAAAAAAGAAGAGGCTACGGCTCTGCATGCCTGAAGGGGATTTCTGAACTGGATGATCCAGATATCGTAGTGTTTCTCGATGGAGATTTCAGCGACTACCCAGAAGAGATTGTCAAACTGGTCGACCCGATAGAAACAGGAGAAATGGATTTTGTTCTGGGTAGCCGGATGATACTTCCCAAAAGCCGTTTGTCATTGCTACCACAATCGCGTTATGGCAATCAATTGGCTGTGTTCTTAATACACCTTTTTTTTCGTCATCGGTACACAGATTTAGGGCCCTTCCGCGCCATTCGCTACGACTCGTTGAAGGCTATTGCCATGCAAGACACCAACTTCGGCTGGACGGTGGAGATGCAGATCAAAGCTGTGAAGAAAGGACTGCGCATCCTTGAAATTCCCGTAAAATACCGTGACAGGATAGGGGTCTCCAAGATCACCGGCACCTTTTCCGGCACCATCAAAGCAGGCACGAAAATTATTTATACGATCTTCAGGTATTTGTTAACCTGACTCCTAAAACTCACTTTCCCAGAAGGTTGGCTGTCCCAGTCCCTTACTGGCGATAAAATTCAACCCATAAAAGGTGATTCAATTTGCGTTAGGGCACTGAGGAGGCAGCAATATTGGTAGCATCGCACCTAACAAGCCTCACGCCGCTACCTGGCACGCTGATTGTAAGCCTGCAGCGATTCTGATTAATTTTTATAAAACGAATATGGTTTATTAATTCACGGATAAAAAAGGAAAATCACATTGTCCATAGACGTAAAAAATGATTTGGAGATAGTAGAGACCCTGCTTAGCGACCAGTCCTACCACATCGAGTTCAATGGTTTCTTAACCAACCATGTTAAACAAGGTGTTGTTGCTCTTAAAGGTCTTGAGGCATCTGCGCAAAGGATCAAAGAGTTTTACGACCACTACGTAAAGTATACGACTTATGGCTTTGGTCTGGAGGCTCCGAAAACCTCAGAACATATAATCACTCAAGACAACTGGCAGATTTATTTTGGAAAACATAGCAGTTTCTCTTCCTACTGCCAGTTTTTTGATCAGAAGGAAAAAGAACTGGGACTTGAGCGGTTGTTTGAAGAATATGTTCCCAGTCTCTTGCCGGGCTGTGTTGGTTCGCTCATGCACGGAACCATACACTTGGGCTGGGCATTAGACTCTGGCAACCGCTGGATGACAATAGAAGGATTGGCATACATGGCTTTTTCTTATGTATCGTGCCAACCTGAAAAAACTTTTTCCTCCGCTTTGGGATCAAATGCAGATAAGTCAGTGCTGGGATCGCTACTTCATATTGCAGAAGCTTGGGAAACTGATGGCGAAACCCTCAACAACTGGCGTGAAGCAACTCTCACCAATGAAAAGTACAGCGTATCTTCCGGCTTTCATCCCGAGCTTGTCATAACAGGATTTCAAAATGATATCGCCAAGGTTCTTGCAGAAGGACATCTACTAATCCACACAACACCAGCCTGGATTGAGAATCTGGACATGGAAACCATATGGAAAGAACTTTATGAAGGTTTGACTCTTTTTTATCTGGCAAAGCCGGGAGATTTTCTGGTCCTGCACCTGATTACGTCGCTGTATGGCATGGAACAGATCGCAAATCGATTACCGGTCCAACAACAGAAACGCGCTATAAAATGTTATTGGACAGCTATGCTGGGAGTTGTATTTTCTGATGATGAAGTTCCAACGCGAGCAACACTTGAAGCTCTTCACTCAAAATACAATAATACCATCGATCATGATGAGGATCTGAAGGAAGGGCAAACCTGGGAGAAAATTGTTGCCCGAGCCATTATTGAGGAAGAGGAACACAATCCAAAGTTGGTGTACGTGCAGCGCTTGCTATGGAGAAGATTTGGTCATCGTTCGCTGTTCCGAATCGCGGCGGGTAATTTCACCACTACTCCAGAAGTAAGAAAAATAGAAGATGGGACAGGATAGTGGTCTCCAAGATCACTGGGGCCTTTTCAGGCACCGGCAAAGCAGACACGAAAATTATTTATACAATCTTCAAGTATTTTCAAACCTGACCCCGTGGTTGGTTACCACTCTTGGTACACGGATTGTAAGTCCGCGTAATTAATAGCTATCGTATGACACAGTTAATAGACAAGGCAAGACTAAGGCAAATCGCTCTGGCCAGCCAGGGGTTAGACAAACGCCAACCATTCGGTCGTGGCATAGATGCAACCTTGCTAGCTATCCGTCACCTTGGCTACGTGCAAATCGATACGATCTCAGTGGTCGTTCGTGCGCACGATCACACCCTCAGAACACGAGTCCCAGGGTTTCAAAGCCAGCATATTAACCGTTTACTCCAGGATCGGAAAATATTTGAATCGCGAGTCCCTGTTGCAGCATTTCGCCCAGTCGAAGACTTTCGTTTTACCTTGCTGCACGCCAAAAAGTTCGGTTCAAAGGCTCTCTCCAAAGACTCCAAGCTGATGATGAAGCGAGTGCTGAAGCGGATTCACTCTGAAGGGCCTCTTCGTTCCCGGGACTTTGAGGATAACCGAAATAAAAGTAGCGGATGGTGGAACTGGAAGCCTGCAAAACAAGCCTTGGAACAATTGTATTTCCAGGGTGATTTGATGATCAGTGCGCGTGATGGGTTCGAAAAAAGATATGACTTGACCGAGCGCGTTTTACCATCGTCTGTCGATGTTAGCGTACCTTCGCTTGAAGAGTTTGCCTGCTTCCTCGTTGATACAACACTAAGGTCGCATGGGTTCGCGAACTATAAATCCTTTACCGCGGGAGGCCGTTATGGAATGCCGCTAGGTGGTTGTGTGAAGGATGAGTTGAAGTGCAGAACTGATGCGGGAAAATTAAAGGAAATTACAACCGGCGGTGGTACTAAGTATTGGATCGAAACACAGGCTTTAGAACGTTCGCTTGGGCGAGTACCCAAAATTACCCGGCTATTGTCGCCATTCGATAGCACGGTAAGTCAACGCGACCGCATTCTGGAGGTATTTGATTTTGATTACCAAATTGAGTGCTATGTGCCAGAGGCGAAAAGGAAATATGGTTATTTCTGCTTGCCAATACTACATGAAGACCAATTGGTAGGTCGAATAGACTGCAAATCACACCGCGATGAGTCACGTTTCGAAATAAAGGCCCTGTTTATTGAACCAAAGTTCGCAAGCCAGAAGCAACTGGAAAGGTTAGTCGATCCACTTTCAACTGCGATAGCCGATTACGCTCGATTTGATAACTGCAACGACGTAGTCGTAACAAGAAGTGACCCGATTATGGCACAATCATTGTTAATTAAAGCACTTGTGAAAAATCGAATGTAGGTGACCTCAAAAGCACCAACTTCTGCTTATGGACGAAAGCAGACAAGTCCGTTAGCGACCAGAACGGGCATTGGTTGGTTATCAGAACATGAATAGTATGCAGAATATGTTCCCATTTTGTTCGATTGCTTCCGTTAAAATAAAGTATATAAGTCGAGAAGAAATAACCTCATGCAGTAGTGGCCTGCATGAGGCATGAAAACCATAGTATTATTTGTGCGTCCTTGTTTAAAATTCAGGATCCAGTTGTTCAAAATTGCCATCTTCAAACACCCATCTTTCCCCGAAAAAGTCATCCACCCAACTTGTTACTGTACCTTTTCCCTCATTGTCATACCAAGCAGCGATTAGCCAGAGTGTGTCGTCAGGGACCGTAGTGGTTCCAAAATTTTCTGTTTCTGTGTATTTATTCATCACTTGTTTGTAGTCCAGCTCTGCTGGTGGATACAGGCTTGATGAAGCCCCAAACCAAACGCTTGTGCCTTGCATGTTTTCAATTATCGTGCTCATTTTTATTCCTTTCAATGTTTTATAGTTTCTTATAAATTGCCAGCCTTGCCGACAAGATGGCGTGATGGGAAGGGTAAAACCCTGCCCATCATTCCGAGATGTGCTGTTTAAATTTCCCAGTTCAAGAATAGAAGGAGGGTGTGAATTGGATAGCTGATCCTTCTTTATTTCATTTGATACGCTGAACATGTATTGCTGCTCCTAGTGAGGTCAGTATTGAATGTTGTGGTGATAAATTTTTCACTCTGCGATAATTCTCTTTGAGGTTTTTGGGGTTCTGGGGGGCGATGGGGAATTATTTTGATATGTTTGGCAGCCATTACTAATTCTCCGAGATACAAGGTTTTTAATTGCAACTGTTTAAGCTGTGATCACGGAGTAAAAATTATCAAAATGTCCTTCATTGAACCTTTTCCTCAATCACGGATTTCTTTGATAGAGTCATCTTTTTCGGAAAGATTAAATGTGGAACAAAAATGATTTACACAATCTTCCAGTATTTGTTAACCTGAACTCATGTCAGCCTCTCAAACCAAACTTTCTTTGATGGCCACTTTCCTCCTGCTAATCTTTTTGACTTCTTCTGCATGGAGTGAGGATATTTCTGCTTTAGTTGCAAAGCGTGTGAGCCAGGATGGCAAGACTCTTGATCTAAGCGGATTAAATATCGGCACATCAGGGGCGAAGCAACTGGCAAAGATGGAGTTGCTGGCCGGGATAACTACTCTTCATCTTCAAGGAAACAATATAAGAGCCAGGGGTATGAAGGCACTTGCAAAGTCCCCGCATATTGCAGGGTTGAAACATATTGATCTATGGGGGAACCTGCTTGGCGACCTGGGACTGAAAGCCATTTCGGAGTCACTTTATCTGAATCAACTGGAGTCGTTAAAGCTGTGGAAAAATGAAATCAGCGATGACAGCATTGAGTTGATTGTAGTATCCGGCAACTTCTCCCATCTAAAAACTCTCATGCTGAACGATAATTTGATCACTCCGGTTGGTGGGGCAATGCTTGCTTCGGCTTCTGTATTTCCGCAGTTGCTGACGTTGAATTTGTTCCGCAACGATATTGGTGACGGTGGGGCACTGGCTTTTGCCGGTTCAGAGAAGTTCCCGCACTTGGAATTGTTGTCTCTGGGAGAAAATAAAATTACCGACCAGGGGGCTGTTGCCTTGATCGAGTCTCAAAATTTCCCTCGACTAAAAGTGCTGGATTTGGCGATGAACCTGCTGGGTGATCCCTCGATGATGGCGGCCTTCAAGGTTAACCGCAAAGGAAAAGTTCAAATTATCTATCGCTAAACGTAGCTCTATTGCCTATGAGATATCGTTTTTTAATTAGAATCCTGTTTCTATTTCTACTCGGAGCCAGTCCCTCTCTGGCGGCTGATTCTTTTCCATATAAAGATGTGGGTGACGGTAAACTGGCGACTTCGGTTGTGTTGACCCTGGTCGATGGTATCGCAGTGGACCGAGAGGGAAGTATTTATCTTTCTCACCGTTCCAAAAACCGTATCAGGAAGGTCACTCCAGATGGCATCATCACCACCATAGCCGGGAATGGGAGTGCCGGGTATTCCGGCGATGGAGGGTCGGCCTTGAAGGCATCTCTCAACTTTCCTGCTGGATTAGCTGTGGATGAGAAGAATAATGTGTACATTGCCGACCGCAATAATCACCGGATTCGCAAAGTATCGCCCGATGGCATCATCACTACTGTTGCAGGAACCGGGACGGCAGATTTTGGTGGTGACGGCGGCCCGGCGTTGGAAGCCCATCTTCATCTTCCTTCAGATATTGAAGTGGGACCCAAAGGCGGGCTTTATATTTCAGACCGATCCAACAGCCGTATTCGAAAAGTTGACCAAGAAGGGATTATCACCACCGTGGCAGGAGTAGGTCTTCCAGGCTTTGGGGGTGATTTTGGTCTCGCCATTAATGCATTGCTAAAATATCCTTTTGGGATTTCTCTGGATCGTCAGGGCAATCTTTATATTGCCGACCGAGGAAATAACCGCATTCGCAAGGTGGATAGCCGAGGGATCATAACGACTCTTGCAGGGGACAGCATGCATGCCTTTGGGGGTGATTACGGCCCAGCCTCCTATTCCAATCTGGC
>JAJDBI010000320.1 GCA_029261435.1 Nitrospinaceae bacterium | reverse complement strand
CATCCCCGAGTGTGCCATCCACGATTACACCCTCCATGTGAACATTCAGGTAATGAAGCACTTCGTTTCTCATTACCGATTCGTGGTACGTGGGCATGATATTTTTGGCTATTCCACAGACGGCTAAAATCTATGGGATACCCTTTACGCTTCTCCCTGCTTGGACCACTCTTCAGGGGACCAGACCTCAAAGGTCTTGGACATGCCTACTAGAATGGCTTCTTTGTTCAGCCCTGCAATTTCTCTCTGGTTGGCAGGGAGTAGTATTTTTCCAGATTTCATTTCGCATTCAGTTGCTTTAGAATAAAATTCGCGCAGTCGATTTCGGTCAGCCTTGTCGAAGGCGTTCAGGTCGCTCAACTTTTCTTCATTTTCTGACCATTCTTTCTGGGGAAAGACCACGAGATAATGATCCATCACACACACCACCAGTTGCGGACCAAACTGTTCCAGCGCACTGCGAAACTTCGCGGGAACGTTGAAGCGACCCTTGTCGTCGAGACTGATGTTGTATGTACCTAGAAAGTTGTTCATCACTTTGCTTTACCGGTTTCGTGTAACTCTGACATAAAATAACATTTTACGACACTTTAGTACACAATCCTAACATAACGCGACAAACTGTCAACTGAAAAGGAGTAATAAATGCAGAGAATATGCGTGGGAGAAAGTGGGCTAACTTTTTATGTAAACAGGGGTTAATGGGTTTCGATTGAAGCGAGAAAAGGGGTTTCCCTGGATAAATTGTGAAATCGGGTTGTGACACCGCCATTATCGGAACCGACCAAAAACGCTGATTTAAGGGAGAATAGGCTGCGGTGAGCTAATTGTGTTAGAAAAACTGGTTATTTGAGTTAGTTCATTATATATAGGATTTCTTTTCCATGAATTTTAGGATGGATATTTTTATCCCTTTCCTTTTCAATGGATTTGCTTTGACAAGGCCAAATTCTGGATGCTACTATGAAATAAGCCTCAATAAATTAATGAGATTATTTAACCTTAGGATTGACCCGGCTATGAAGCAGAAAAAAGTAAGATTTTTAGTGGGTAGTTTGCTGATTGTTGGAGCCATCGGCTATCTGATAACTATGGGAATCAGCAATACTTCGCAATATTTTTTCACCGTGGATGAATTGATGAGCCAGAATGTCTCATATGCCGGTGCTGGGTTAAAAGTAAAAGGCAATGTAGTGAATGGTTCTATCCAAAGGGATCCCAATGATTATTTAAATGTGAATTTTTCCATCGAGGAGAATGATGCCTCGTTAAAGGTGGCTTATCAAGGGGTAACGCCGGATATGTTTATTGATGGCGGAGAGGTGGTGGTCGAGGGAACTTTGGACAAAGATGGGGTTTTCCACGCCAATACTTTATTGACCAGTTGCCCGTCAAAATATGAAGCAGAAAAAGAGGCCGGAAAGATGCATCCGGGAAAATTCCCTAAAGCTGATGAGTATCAGAAGCCGGGCATCAATAAAGTGGAAGCCTTACCGAAAACAACGATCTGACCTTCCCTGTAAAATCAAGTAACCCAGCCATCCAGCATCAATGCCGGATTTAAGGCGTTTGCATCGAAACCATGAATGATATTGGTGAGTTTACATTATTAGTAGCCCTGGCAACGGCTCTCTATGGTTGCGTTGCCTATGTTATGTCAGCCCGCGGAAACCGTATCGACCTTTATTTGAGCGCTGACAAAACGCCATTTATAGTTTGGGCTTGTGTAACCATTTCTTCTATTTGTCTGTGGAAGGCTTTTCTGACTGATGATTTCAGCCTCCAGTATGTCTGGGCCTATTCCAACATCGAGCTAGACACGTTTTATAAAGTTTCTTCATTTTGGGGCGGACAGAAAGGTTCTCTCCTGTTCTGGACATTACTTCTCACCACTTACATGCTGGTGGTATATTTTCAGAACCGGAAAAAAAACCTCAGAGTGGTACCCTATGCAATGGCAGTTATGCTCGCCATTGTGGTGTTCTTTCTTTTCCTGATTAATTTTTCGACCAATCCCTTTGAGCGAATCCCTTTGCCACCCGAAGATGGGCGTGGCTTAAATCCACTCTTACAAAATTACTGGATGGTGATTCATCCACCAACTCTGTATTTAGGATATGTTGGGTTCACGGTTCCTTTTGCTTTTGCAGTTGCGGCTCTTATCAGTAAAAACCTTGATGACAGTTGGATTCGCTTGACCCGGAAGTGGACTTTGATCTCCTGGTTTTTTCTTTGCATGGGTAATTTATTTGGCGCCTCCTGGGCTTATGTAGAGCTGGGTTGGGGCGGATACTGGGCCTGGGACCCTGTTGAGAACGCCGCGTTCATGCCTTTGCTGATTGCCACCGCTTTTTTACATTCAGTGATGATTCAGGAAAAAAAGGACATGATGAAAGTTTGGAACATGTCATTGATTCTCCTGACATTTGCGATGACGATTTTTGGAACGTTTATTACGCGCAGTGGCCTCATCCAATCGGTCCATACTTTTGATGAAGCGACACTGGGATATTATTTTCTGGCATTTCTGTTTGTAATCATTGCCGCTTGTTCTGCGTTGATCATAGCGCGTCTTCCCCTGTTAAAGAGTGCGAACGAGCTGGACTCTTTTTTATCCCGAGAAAGTAGTTTTTTGTTTAATAACCTGGTTTTGTTGGGGATTGCCTTTGCGACGTTCTGGGGAACCATCTTCCCGATTATTTCAGAAGCTGTGCGTGGAGTGAAGATCACCGTGGGTCCCCCCTTTTATAATCAGGTGAACGTTCCCATAGGGCTAGCGCTTTTAGCACTCATTGGCATTGGACCCGTTATTGCGTGGCGCCGGGCCACACTTTCCAATCTAAAGAAAAACTTTTTAAAACCTGTTACCGCTGGCATTATAGCTGCCGTTGCATTATTCCCAGTCATTCCGTTAGGAAACCGAGCCGAGATTTACACCTATGTGACATTTGTGCTTTGTGTTTTTGTGTTGACCAGTATCTTGACAGAATTTTATAAGGGAACCGTTTCAAGAATGGGTTTGCACGAGGAGTCTGTTGTAGGAGCTTTAACAACGGTGACCTGGCGCAATAAGAGACGCTATGGGGGTTATATCGTTCACATCGGCGTGGTATTGATTTTTGCAGGTATTGCAGGGTCGCAGGCTTATGGAACCCATACGGAAAAGCATCTGAAAATGGGTGAATCCTTTGAGATAAGAGGGTACACGATCACATATAAAAAACTGGTCGCGATAGAAGCCACAAGTATTAAAACTCGAATTATTGCTCAGCTTGCTGTAGAGCGTGACGGTAAACCATATTGGACGGGTCATCCTGAAAAAGAATTTTATAAGGGGCAGAATCAGCCGGTCTCGGAAGTGGATGTTCTATCCACCTGGAAAGAGGATTTATATATGATCCTTGCGGACTTTCGGGAAGATGAATCTGCGACGATAAAAGTGTATGTGAATCCGATGGTCTGTTGGATGTGGACGGGTGGATGGATCATCGCTTTTGGAACCATGAATTCTATGTGGCCGGACAGGTTGGAGCAACGTCGCCGCCTGGACAGGGTCCGCAAGCAGGAACAGTTGTTCCCATCCCCCGCACAGGAGTAATCGATGAAAACTATAAAAATAGTAGCTGTATTGATAGCTATGATGTGGGTTTCGATGGGGCAGGTTTCTATCGTCAGGGCCGGGGCTCTATTGCAGGATCTCGAAAATCAACTAATGTGTAAATGTGATGACAAGTGCGGCAAAGTTCTTATTAACTGCACCTGTTCCACTTCGGATAAAACCCGGGCGAAGTTTTCAAAAATGCTTGAGTCAGGTATTACCGTTGAACAAATTGTCAAAATGCAGGTGGATGAATATGGTGAAACCGTATTGTCCGCTCCTTCCAAATTCGGATTCAACCTCACGGCCTGGATGACCCCGTTTGTAGCCTTGGTTGCCGGGGGATTTGGGGTTCGTAAAGTTCTTCAGTCCTGGGTGGGGAAAAAAGGCGATAGCGATTCTGTCGAGACGCCTGTTGCCGAACCCAAAGTTTCGGAAAAATATTCCAAACGTTTAAAAGACGAACTAGACGGGATCGAGTTATAGGAATGGGATTCATCCACTTCTTACAGTTGATTCTGATTGTTGCGATCCTGCTTGTCGTAGGGGTACCTCTTTTTGGGAAATTGAAACTAAAAAAATTAGTGGAACCGGTGGACCCTGCTATCGATGAATATAAGCATCTTTTAGTGCGTAAAGAAGAAACGCTTATTTCTATTAAAGAGCTGGAGTTCGATTACAATACGGGAAAAATCTCAGAACCCGATTATAAGGAACTTCTCCAAAGACTTGAAACGGAAGCTACGGGGATTTTGGAACACCTGGATCAGTTGGAGCAGGAACGTAAAAAAAGCAAACCTCTTAAATCCCATTAAACCTGACACAATCGTTGGGCCCAATTGAGAATGGTAGACAATTCCAAACCCAGCCCTTCTGACAATGCTATCGAAGTTCGCCAGCTACGCAAAGAGTTTGGGGTTTTGAAGGCGGTAGATGGTGTCAGCTTTGACCTGAAACACGGCGAATTTCTATCGATATTTGGTCCGAATGGAGCTGGCAAGACCACCTTGATCAAAATTCTTACGGGATTGACCCGTCCTTCATCAGGAACAGCCCGAGTGGCGGGTTATGAAGTGGAAGAGGGGATACCTGCAATGCGGCGCGAGATCGGAGTTATTTCCCATTCGTCTGCTTTGTATGCTGACTTGACTCCCTTGGAAAACCTGATTTTTTTTGGCAAGATGTATGGCTTGGAGCATCCTCAAGAGTCAGCACAGACGGCACTTGAAGATGTTGGGCTGGCACCACGCAGACATGACCGGGTGAGAACCTTTTCTCGAGGCATGTTGCAGAGACTGTCCATCGCTCGGGCCATACTGCATGAGCCTTCGATACTATTTCTCGACGAGCCTTTCACGGGTCTGGATATCCATGCCTCCAACGTGCTCAAGGAACATCTACAAACTTTACACAATAAAAAGAGAACCATATTGATGACCACGCATGATGTTTCCTGCGGGCTTGAAATGTGCGATAAAGTGGCCTTGCAGGTGATGGGGCAGTTCGCTTTTTTTGAAGACATTAAAGATATCGTTAAGGAGAATTTTGAGACGCTGTATTTTGATGCGGTTCGTAATAATCAGTTCACCATGGGCATTCGCCCTCATTGACGACAGGTTGAAACCATGAACCTTTTTTTGAGTCAAGTTTCGGCGATTGTCTGGAAAGATTTCGTTACCGAACTCAAAACGCGGGAACTGTTTAGCGCAATGTTTATTTTCGCATTGTTGGTGATTCTGATATTTATTTTTTCTGTGAACCTGAGTATTGTCAAAGCCAGTGAGGTTGGGCCGGGCATTTTATGGGTGGCATTTTTGTTTTCCGGGACCCTGGGACTGAACCGTTCCTTTGTGCTTGAAAAAGAAAATGGATGTCTCATGGGGTTGATGCTGGCACCCGCAGATCGAACGGCTATTTATTTTGGGAAGCTGATCAGCAATCTGGTTTTTTTGAGCATTATGGAATTGTTCATTCTACCATTGTTTATGATCTTTTTTAACATAGACCTTATAGAGTACCTGCTGCCACTTTTACTTGTTATATTTTTGGGAACTCTGGGATTTTGCGCCCTGGGAACCCTGTTGTCTTCGTTAGCTTCAAATCTTAAAACCCGCGAAATCATGTTGCCTATTTTGCTTTATCCTCTACTGGTACCGATTGTTATCGGAGTGGTTCGGATGACCGGGCAGATTCTGGCTGGGGAGCCTTTATCTGGAATGATGAACTGGATTGGTTTGACGGCTTCCTTCGATATCATTTATATTGGTGTGTCCATCATGACAATCGACCATATTCTGGAGGAGTGAGGGAATGGATAATCTGGGGTTTTTATTTGCGGCCAATGTGTGTGTGTGGGGCGGCATTGTTTTTTATGTATACACGCTCAAGCAACGCAACCGTGCTCTTGAAAAAGACCTGGACTTGTTGAAAGAAACTTTGAGCAAGGAAAGGTGACGATGAATCCTGATGCAGTAGAGGAAAAACAGGAAGAGGGCAATATTCTGGTCTGGCTGACGGGTTTCGGGCTGCTGATGGCGATGATCGGAATTTTTATCTACGTTCCTACCGAGCGTACGGAAGGCGTGATCCAGAGGATCATGTATTTCCATGTGCCTTGTGCCTGGCTTTCATTTTTCGCTTTCTTTGTGGTTTTCATATGCTCTATTTTGTTTCTTTGGAAGAAAGACCGCGAATGGGATATCTATGCCCATGCCTCAGCAGGGATTGGGGTGGTTTTTTGTTCCCTGGTTCTGATCACCGGTCCGATCTGGGCACGGCCAATATGGGGAGCCTGGTGGGTGTGGGACGCGCGCCTGACTTCTACACTGATACTCTGGCTTATATATGTGGCCTATCTCATGCTTCGTGCGCAAAGTGATGCGGGTTCCATGCGGGCTCGTTATGCGGCGGTTCTTGGTATAGTTGGTTTTCTAAATATTCCTTTTATCCACTTTTCAGTGCTTTGGTGGCGGACATTCCACCCTCAGCCAAAGGTTATCACCAACGAGGGGATCGGCAAGGGAATGGACCCTAGCATGTTGGCGACACTGGGATTATCTCTGTTTGCATTCACTCTGCTATACTTCCTGTTGATGGGTGAACGGGTGCGTCAGGAAAAACTAAAGGATGAAATTGACCGCCTTAAAAGGGAAAAACTTTATTCGTCTTAAAGACGGACTGCTGGGCCTGTTAATCATTGTGGCCCTGACTCTCCTCATACTCCGTGTTCAAAGACCCGAAAACCCACAGCCGGAGGCTAACCAGTTCAAGCCGCAAGAAGGTTATCTGGCTCCCCGATTTAGCTTAAGGAACCTAAAAGGCAATCTAGAGGGACTTGATGATCACCTTGGGAAAGTGATCGTTGTTAATTTTTGGGCAACCTGGTGCGTTCCCTGCGTCAAGGAAATGCCAAGCTTCGAAAACCTGTACCGTCGCTATCGTTCGCAAGGTTTGACCCTTCTCGCGGTCAGTTTGGATAAAGGTGACTCGTCCAAGGTTCAAGAATTTGCGAATAAGCATAAATTGTCGTTCCCGATTTTGTTGGACACTGAAGGCGTTGCTGAAAAACTCTATCCCTCATTTTCCATTCCCTTCACCTATGTGATCGATAAGCAGGGCAGGGTTGTCGCTCGAGTCGATGGTGCCAAAAACTGGGAGTCGTCTGAAACGTTTGAGGCGGTGGAACATCTATTAAAACAATAATTCCTAAAGGAAAGCATTTCATGATAAATGAAGATAATGCCGAATCTGCCAATGCGAGTTTTTATGAAGCCTTTAATAAAAGAGATATTGAGGCGATGAAAAATGTTTGGGGAAAAGGTGCAAACGCAACCTGCGTTCACCCTGGATGGCCTCCTCTCAAAGGGTTTGAACCAATCTTGAATAGTTGGGAGGGTATTTTTAAAAACTCGGGAAATATGGAAGTCCAGATTTCCGATGTTCAGACTGTGGCCTCGAATGATCTGGCCTGGGTTTCATGTATAGAGAAGCTTTATACCATCGCCGAAAGCGGAGTGCTGGCCTCTCATGTTTTTTCGACCAACCTGTTTCACCTTGAGAATGATGTCTGGAAGATGATCATGCACCATGCTTCGCCTGTCCCAGATGTCAGGGAGAAGGAAGATGTTTCGATGAACTGAAAGTGGTCGTGGTTGATAAGAGAGATTAGTATTTTAAAAAACACGCAACATGATGTCCGGGAGCAATTTCTTTAAGGGTAGGTATTTCTTCTTCGCATTGTTTTTCCTTGATGGGGCAACGGCTGTGAAAGGCGCAACCTCTTTGAGGGCTGATTGGATCGGGAATATCACCTTTGATAGATGCTTTTTGTTTAACCCGTCCTGACT
>JAJDBI010000319.1 GCA_029261435.1 Nitrospinaceae bacterium | reverse complement strand
CCCATTAAAGAAACAGTTTTTGAAGAGCCCATTAAAATATACACGGATCACATCCCGATTCACCCACAAACGGTTCCATCCCATCTATAAAAAACATATGGCTCATCACGCTGTCGATTATGCAGCACCACGAGGAACACCGATTTATGCCATCAGTGATGGAGAGGTGCTAAAGGTGTCGCGCAGTTCCCGTTCAGGAAAACATATTCGGTTAAAACATAGTAGTGGATATGAGAGCTCTTATTCTCACTTGTCTAGATTTGCTACTAAGATGTCGCTGGGAAAGAAAGTCCATCAAGGCCAGGTGATCGGCTATGTAGGCGCCACCGGTGCAGCAACCGGCCCTCACCTTTGTTTTCATCTCAGGAAAAATGGAAAGTCCATCAACCCTCTGACTTTCCAGTCACCGGGCGGACCGGATCTGCAAGAAAAAAACCAGAAGGCTTTCCGTTTACTTGCTCAACAAGGGATGCAGGCATTGAACCCTCCTGAAGTACAAAAAATCAAATTTGTTAACAATAATACCTGAACGTGGGTACCTCCCGCAGCTCGCGATGACTTTCTTTGTTTTAGCAATTTGTTCGCGTACATTGCTTTTTGGACATGAAAACCAGCTTTTAACTAAAGGCCAAAAATGGTAATTGTTGTTTTTGAAATATGCAGGCTAGTTGGGTCCTGCGGCAGGCTGGCCGAGTGGGCGGAATACGACAATGAGGAGTGGGAGTAGGGTGAGAGCTCCGACCAGGGCGACCACCATTGCAGCTCCGGTTAGCAGACCAAAATAGATAGTGGGCATGAATTCTGAAAGTGCCAGGATTGAAAAACCAAGGGTGATGGTCACTGATGTGTAGTACATGGCTTTGCCGATGCTGCCATGGCATCGGTCCATGGATGCCAGGTAATTCTGGTCGACCTTGAACTCAGTTTGAAAACGATGGATGTAATGAATCGTATCATCCACTGCGATCCCCACGGTGATGGCTGCAATGGTAATGGTCATCATATCCAGTGGAATACCTATCCAACCCATGAGGCTCAATACGGTTCCCGCCGCAAGCAGGTTTGGAACGATGCCGATCAACGCCATGGACACACTTTTAAACAAAATCATGAACATGAACATGATGGAGATAAAAACCACGCCGATCGTGAGAATCTGGGACCTGTAAAGGCTCTGTAACATATTGTTATAAAGCACCACCATTCCTGTGAAGTGGATGGTCTCTGGCGCGAACTTTAGTTCTTCAACAAGATGAGTGCGGATTTTTTCTATCAGTTGAGAGCGTCTCAAGGTAGGGTCGGACTCGATCAGCCTCATATTAATATGAATCTGGTTGGCATCCTTAGACAGGTAAGGGTTGACCAGAGAATCCTTAACATTTTCTGGCATGAGTTTGCGTATCAGCGCAAGGTCATAATCGTCGGGCTTGCGGCCCTTGTCCAGTTGAGTGAAGACTTTGATCAGAGTGGATATAGATTGAACCTTGCCCACCTCTGGCAGGCTTTCAAGGTAGTCGTGGATACTTTCCACCCGATCAAGCATATTGGAGTTGAACCAATAGTTATGCTCTACCTCTTCTGCTGCTTCTGCGAAAGGATCATCGTCATCTGCTTCTTCACTAGCTTCCTTTAAATAATCAAAATACTTCTGGTCCGGATTAATAACAATGTCGAGAGGGGTGGTGCCTCCCAATTGCTGGTCGATCACTTCCATTCCCTGGTAGATTTCGGTGTTACTTTTAAAGTGGTCGATAAAACGGTTTTCTACTTCCAGTTTGGCAATTCCGATAGCACTCACCACAGCGAGGAGAAAAGAGACCCACAAGATGGCTTTACGGTTGCGGTTGGTGAACGCGGCGACAGCGAGGGTGAAGTTACGGGTGCCGTCTTTAGCGAAGCCGGGAGGCTCCGCTTGCAATAAAACCAGAGCCGCTGGGAAAAAGATGAAGTTCAGTCCGAATGCCAGGGCGATTCCTATTGTCATGATCCAGCCGAAATCGATCACCGGGCGAATACCGCTTATAAGAAGAGAGATGAACGCAACGATCGTGGTGATTGCGGTATAAAAACAAGGCTGAGCCATGAGGCGGACCGTCTCCCAGACCAGTTCTTTCTGGCTCAAACCCGGATTGTTGTCATTGATATCCCGATAACGCACTATCAAATGGATGGTCAGGGACATGGTGATAATGAGTAGAATTGAAACGAAATTGGATGAGATAACTGTCACCCTCCAATCCATTAATCCTAAAAAACCCACCATGACCAGAACAGTGATGATGCAACAACCCATGGGTAGTGCCACCCAGCGGAATTTTTTGAAGAACAGGGTGAGCATAAGAATTAGAAAAGCCAGCACTCCCAATCCGAATGTTTCCAGATCGTGTTCGATAAAACCGATCATATCTGACGTGATCATGGGGACTCCGCCGAGGAACATCTCGGCGTGCTCGCGATGTCGATCCATGATGTCTCGAACGGTGCTTATGAGCTTGTCTTCATCATCCAGCACTTTGGCATGATAATCGCGGAACTCCTGTTGAGCCTTGACGAATAAAGCTTCGCCATCTTTATCGAGTCCAAACTCTTTTTTCTTGTCGCGTAAGTCATTCCGCTTATACATCAGCGAGAAATATTTTTCATCGCGCTTGAAATTAATCCGAATGATTGTGATTTTTCCATCAGGACTCAATAACAGGCTTTTGTAAATAGGACTTTCGAGGAATTCTTTGCGGGCCATTTCCCGGTCCACTCCTGGAGTTTCCAGAGTGCGGATATCGGTATCGAGTTTCGAAATTTCAACACGTGGACTGTTCAGCAGGGGAACGTTGAGGATACTGTCTATGGAATGAACCCGATCCAGACCAGCAAGCTCATCACTCAGCGATTTTAAATCTGCCAGTACTGCATCAGACATCAAATCCTTAAATGGAGCGTAAGTGATGATCAGGAAATCATCAGAGCCGTAGGATTTGCTGATCGTTCTATAGTATTGCAGAGAGTCATCGTTTTCCAGAACCAGAGATTCAGCAGAAGCGTCAAGCTTGAAATTAGGGATCTGAGAAGCAAAATAACCCACTACCAGTAAAACCATCATCAGGCTGGCAAGGGGTTTTTCGATCACCCATTTTCGATAATTGCTGGATAGTAAATTCAACAAGAAGAGGATTCCCCTCTATAGAAGTTTGATTCGGTACAGGACATTTTTCAGGAAAGCGGGTTGTTTATTTTGAGTTGTAATTAGCACAACTGGAAAAAAGCCCATCTGCTATGTTCCGCTGGATGTTTCCAGACGGTGTGTAGAACAATATTCGAGACAAAAACGAGTGTATTCTATACTTATCCGGCGAAATCTCCAACAGTCAAAATAGAGCAATATAAACTCAAAGAAAACAACCTCCTAAATAAAGTCTAATAATCAAAAAAAGTTGTCTGAAAAGTACTGACAAACTGGTGGTTAGTCGCTCTCAATATCCTGTTACCAATATTTTCCTTGTGTTTCAAAGCTGCTGTGGTAAGATTTCGTCATACTTTTCAAATAAATACCAGTGCTTCAGGTTTCAAGGAGGGGAATATTTTATGTTCGCCAATTGTAGTGTACTGATAGTGGATGATGATTCGTTTGCCAGGGGGATTATTCGGCACCATTTAGTCCGTCTAGGATTCAAAAATATTTTCGAGGTCAGTGATGGCGAGCAAGCTCTGACTACATTGCGTTCAGCCAGAATGCAATTGGTCATTGCCGACCGCTACATGCCTGTTTTAAATGGGTTGGAATTATTTTGCGGTATGCAGACTGATCGAATTCTGAAAGATATACCTTTCGTGATGATTACTATGGAGGATAATAGAGCGAGAATTGATGATGCGGCAAAACTGGGCATCCGTCATTATCTGGCCAAACCGTTCAATGCTGAAATGTTTGATACAAAAGTTCATGAAGTATTGTTCCAGCCCACTTCAGAGACACAAGTCGAATAAATAATCACTACCTGCCCCTGTACTCCTTTTTGTTGAGAGGTTGCCAAACGCATAATTTTCCATTTTTAGAAGTTCCTCCCAGGCATTCTCCCGTGTTAATCTGATGGAGTCTACCTTCTCAGGGTGCTTTTAATGGATTTTTTCTTCAAACCAGCACTGAAATATTTTCTCATTTTTGCGATAACGTTGGCGATGGGGTTTTCCGTTTGGCTTCTGCCGCATGGGACAAAGAAAAACGATGAATCAGTGTCGATCACCACTCCTATAGATGCTCAAGACAAGGCTGGGCGATACCTGCAACAGGCATCGGAAGATTTTTTCTACCACGAGTTTGACCGAGCCATTGAGAATTATGGCAAGGCCATCACCGCATTTGAAAAAGAAAGCCAACTGAAAAAAGCCGCGAAGGTTTATGAGTCCATAGGTGACCTGTATAAATTCCGCACAAGAATTAAGGAAGCCGAAGAGCACTACGTCCTGGCTATGGAATACCACCACAAAATCAATAATCCCCTGGGTGAGGCCCGAGCCATGAACCGCGCCGGAGATTTGTTTATGGAAAGGGGTGAGCATGTGTCTGCAGGGGACTGGTATAAAAAAGGCGTAGCCTTGGTGAAAGACCTTCCCCCACATAAAATCCAGGCGGTTCTGTTCGAGAGCATGGGGCGCATTCACTGGAAAATTGAAGAAAATATTCCCGAAGCCATCCTTTGGTATACCCGTGCTCGCGATAGCTTTTCCGCCTTGAAAAACCAGATGGGATACGATCATATGACCGCCGCCCTCAACA
>JAJDBI010000318.1 GCA_029261435.1 Nitrospinaceae bacterium | reverse complement strand
ATTCTCCGGAACCGGTTGCGGTTGCCAGCGACAAGGGGAGCAGTGAAATTTCTGTGCCTGCCTGAACGACTACAACCCCCCTCGGTTCTCTAAGTTGAACAAACCCTTATAAGGAGGGATTTATCTCCTAAAGGGTCGGTGGTTGCGAAAAACAAATTTTAATAAACAATTTTTTTATTAGGGAAATGGAATGGAAATAACTGCTGCGATGGTTAAGGAATTGCGCTCTCAGTCGGGCGCGGGAATCATGGAATGTAAATCGGCCCTGAAAGAAACCAAAGGCGATGTAGAAGATGCGATCACATTTCTCAGGAAAAAAGGATTGGCCAAGGCAGATAAAAAGTCTGACCGTAATACTTCTGAAGGAAAGGTCGGTACATACATCCATCAGGGTGGCAAGATTGGCGTTATGTTACAGCTCAATTGTGAAACGGATTTTGTGGCCAACACTCCTGACTTTCAGGAACTGGTCAGGGATATCGCCATGCATATTGCAGCTGCCAAACCGCGTTTTGCTACCCGTGAAGAGGTGACCGAAGAGGTCTTGGGGAAAGAGCGGGAAATCTTTGCCCATCAGGCCAAGGAATCTGGCAAGCCGGAAAACATCATTGAAAAAATTGTTACCGGAAAAATGGAAAAATTCTACGAAGAAAACTGTGTGCTTGAGCAGGCGTTCGTCAAAGATACCAATGTTACTATTGGTGAATTGATCAAACAGAAGATTGCCTTGCTGGGTGAAAATATCAATCTTAGTCAATTTGCAAGATTTGAAATTTAATGAGCGAGCCGATTTATAAAAGGATTATGTTGAAACTCGGTGGCGAAAGCCTGGCCGCTGAAGAGGGTGCGTTTGGTTTAGACCAGGGCGCTTTGACAAATATTTCAGAAGAAGTCCGTGAAGCCAGAGACCTTGGGGTGGAGATTGCCATTGTTATCGGCGGAGGCAATATTCTAAGGGGAGCGTCCTTGAGTTCTATAGGGATTGAGCGCACCACCGGTGACTATATGGGAATGCTTGCAACAGTGATAAATGCCCTGGCGTTGCAACATGCCCTGGAACGCGTTGGAATTCCCACCCGTGTGCAGTCAGCCATCGAAATTCAAGCCGTGTCGGAAGCCTATGTGCGTCGTCGCGCAATTCGTCATCTGGAAAAAGGGCGCGTTGTGATCTTCGCCGGTGGAACAGGCAACCCCTATTTCACCACTGATACAGCGGCATCTTTAAGAGCCATGGAGATTAGTGCGGATGTGATTTTCAAAGCCACCAAGGTCGATGGAATATACTCTGCCGACCCCTTGACCGATGAGTCGGCGACGAAGTATCAGGAGTTGTCTTATCTGGATGTGCTGAAGAAAGGTTTGAAGGTTATGGACTCGACCTCGGTGTCTCTTTGCATGGATAATAAACTACCTATGGTTATTTTTAACTTTCGTGATAAACACAGTATTAAACGTGTTCTGCTGGGTGAAAAACTCGGCACAACAGTGGGAGCTTAAAATGATTGCTGATTTGACCCAGGATGCGGAAAAGAAAATGAGGCACTCGATCGACCACTTGCATCATGAGCTGGGAAAGTTGCGGACAGGTCAGGCTTCGGTTGCCCTCGTGGATGATCTCAAGGTCGACTATTATGGAACTCCGACTGCTTTAAGTCAGGTGGCAACTTTGGGAACCCCAGATAGTCAGACTCTGACGATCCAACCCTGGGAAGCATCTATTTTAAAGGATATCGAAAAGGCCATTCAGTCTTCAGATATTGGTTTGACTCCCAACAATGATGGTAAGATGATTCGCCTCACTATTCCACCGTTGACTAATGAACGTCGGCAACAATTGGTCAAGCTGGTAAAAAAATATTCTGAAGATTGCAAGGTCGCGGTCCGGAATGTGCGAAGAGATGTGAATGATAAGCTGAAAAAGTTAGAAAAAAACCATGAGATTTCGGAAGATGAAAATCGTAAGGCCACGGACGATGTTCAAAAGATGACTGACAAGTTTGTCGCCGAGATTGATAAAATCTCCCAGGTTAAAGAAAAAGATATGATGGATGTATGAAGCAATTTTTTGTAGTATCTTTTGTGTAGTGTTTTTTTTATAGAGCCTCTCTTCTTACCGGTGGGTTTGGCCGATTAATCAGGAGCCACCTTCTTGGTCAATACAGCGTTACAGGAAAAAATAGACCCCAATCGTTTGCCCAGGCATGTCGCCATTATTATGGATGGCAATGGTCGCTGGGCGCAGAATCATTCCCTCCCCCGCATCGAAGGCCATTGGGCGGGTGTCAAGGTCGTAGACCGCATTGTTACCCTGAGCCGCAAACTCAAACTGGAAGCTTTGACTCTTTACTCGTTTTCCGATGAAAATTGGAACCGACCCTCTTCCGAAATCAACACGCTCATGAAAATCCTTGATTTTTATTTGAAGAAGGAAGTGAAGCGTATGAAAGAAGAAAATATTCGTTTCAATACCATTGGTCATGTTGAAGATTTGCCAGAGGCGATTCAAAAGTTGATCCGACATTCCATAGAAGATACCAGCAACAATACCGGTATGATTCTTACGCTGGCGCTGAGTTATGGTGGCAGGCAGGAAATCATAGACGCCGTGAAGAATATTGCCGAGCAAGTGCGTTTGGGGCAGATTCGACCTGAGGAGATAGATTTGTCCCTGTTTGAATCGTTTCTTTCCACACACCCTATTCCCGACCCGGACCTGATTATCAGGACCAGCGGAGAAAGAAGGATCAGTAATTTTCTTTTGTACCAGAGTGCTTATACCGAGCTGCACTACAACAATGTGTTGTGGCCGGACTTTTCGGATGATGATTTTCTCAATGCGATCATTGATTTTCAGAGCAGAGATCGGCGCTTTGGAATGACGCAAGAGCAAATTGTCAAAGCCTGACCTCAAACATTGACCACTATAAAACCCACACCTGTGATTTCAATCGTTGCCGGAAGAACTCATCAAAACCCGATAGGAGCCTGCTCTTGAAACGCGTTATCAGTGGAGTCATAGCCATTCCCATTGTGATGGGAATAGTGCTGTATGGTTCTCCCCTCTTGTTCTTTGGTTTTGTTGCGGCGATTGTTCTGGTTGCCAGTCACGAATACTTTTCCATGATCTCCAATATGGGAGTGGAAGGTTTTCCTGTCGAAGGAGGAGTGTTGTGTTTCCTGCTTCTGCTGGGATTTTATCTGGGTAGCCAAAGCTTGCTTTTATTAGCAGTCCTGCTCCCGGTGATTTTGTTCGCGACCTGGTTCATTAGAGGAAACGATGTGAAAGTAGCTCTGGATCCGATTGCCTACACGGTTCTGGGAGTCTTTTACATTGCAGGATTGGGCGGATACTTCCTGCTGATCCATAATCTGGAAGGTGGGAACCAAATGATCATGTTTCTCATGCTTCTGATCTGGGCTGGTGACGCAGCGGCCTATTACGTGGGCAGAAATCTGGGCAAACATAAACTCATACCGTCGGTCAGTCCGAATAAGACGGTAGAAGGTGCTATCGCCAATGTGGCGGGAACTCTCTTGGCTGCATTTATCGCCAAGTTATGGTTTTTCGAGGAGTTTTCGCTAACGCATTGTTTGATTGTGGCCTTTATATGCGGTATCATCGGGCAGTTTGGGGATTTTGCGGAATCTCTGATAAAAAGAAATTGTCGGGTGAAAGATTCAGGTTCATTGATTCCGGGCCACGGCGGTTTTCTTGATCGTATTGACAGTCTTTTGTTTGCCGGTCCGGCTTTCTATTGTTATTACCAATTGTTCCTGGGGACATAATCCCAGATACGCCCATGAAAAAAATATCTCTTCTAGGCTCGACAGGTTCCATCGGTGTCAACACCTTGGACGTTGTAGAGCGTTATCCTGAAAATTTTCAGATTTGCACCTTGTCTGCCGGCAGCAATGTGGAATTATTCGCTCAGCAGATTCGCAAGTTTAAACCCGCACTTGCAGCCTTGTTCGACATTTCCAAAATCGATGCGTTGAAAGAACTGGTTGCAGATTTGGATGTGGAGATTGTTTCTGGTCAGGAAGGCGCAGTCTCTGTCGCTTCTTTTTCGGAAGCCGATCTGGTAGTTTCCGGAGTGGTGGGTAGTGCCGGACTGCTCCCAGCCCTCGCAGCACTCAGAGCCGGTAAAAACCTGGCTCTCGCCAATAAAGAAACGCTCGTCATTGCCGGCGAACTGGTGCTGAAAGAAGCCGAGCGCACGGACACTAAAATTATTCCTATCGATAGCGAACATAGTGCAATTTTCCAGGCTTTAAATGGAGAAAGTCCAGAGCGCATCAAGAAAATTATTCTGACTGCTTCCGGCGGACCTTTCAGAACTTTTAGTCTGAAAGAGATGGAGAACGTCACGGTCAAAGAGGCGCTCAATCATCCCAACTGGAGTATGGGAGCCAAAATCACCATCGATTCTTCCACCATGATGAACAAGGGCCTTG
>JAJDBI010000317.1 GCA_029261435.1 Nitrospinaceae bacterium | reverse complement strand
TATAGGTTTTTAAAGCAATTTGTTCTCCATTGAGAACACTGACCACTACATCCCATCCGCAATTTTTCCATGAGTCAGGTGCATTTTTGAGAATCTGCTCCAAATTTTTCTGAATCATTTTTCTGGGGGCAGGATTGATGGCAGGTTCTCCCTTGGGGATTTGGAGCCCATCTTCGGTAATAGTTCCGACTCCACCTCCTGCAAAAAAATGAATCCCATTATTTTTCTTATTAGGTCGTATTTCTACCTCTACCTTACATTTATCGGTAACATCAGGATCATCGCCTGCGTCTTTTGTTACCTGTGCTTTTGCCCCATAGTCTGTTTTGCGACAAAAGTTTACAGGAACCTGCAGGTTTTCTCCCGAGGGCAACTCAATGACCACTTGGTAGTTTTCAGAATTGAAAATCAAGAAACTCAGGGCCAGTTTGGCTGCTGCAGTAGCACAGCTCCCCGTAGTGAAACCTCGAATCATCCCATTTGAAGCTGGAATGGATAAATCAATAAAAGAGGCTGACATTCCATTCTCCTGCAAGGTCAAGCCATTTCCTTGAGCGTCCAGATCATTAAGGCGTTAAAAATTGATGCCGCAACTGTGGAGCCTCCACGAGTCCCCTCATTGGTGATGTATGGGATTATATTTTGCTGACTCAATGAGTTTTTGCTGGATTCTGTTCCCACAAAACCCACTGGGATACCAATTATCAATTCTGCATTGAGTTGGTTATTCAAAGCGCGATCAACTGCTTCTTGTAGCGCTGTGGGAGCATCACCGATAACAAGAATTTTTGGGGAGTCGGTTTCATTTTCCAGGAAACGTCTCAAACCCGCTACAGCTCTCGTAGTGTTTTCCTTTTCAGCTTTTTGAAATGTCTCCGGATCATGAATCATACAGCAGGTTTTCAGATTCAGTTCTTTCAGAAGAGCTCTTTTTAAACCCGTCTGCACCATGGTCACATCTGTCCAAATAAGGGCTTCATTGGAAATGGCCTGAACGGCGGAATGAATGGCATTCTCAGAGATTTTGAAGCCCCTGATGAATTCGGTGTCCCCGGTTGTGTGAATGACACGCTTAAAAATCTCAGAGTGGGAATCGGGGTAGGGAGAAAAATCCATTAACCCATCTATGATTTCATAGCTTTTTTGTTCAATGGGGTGGGGTTGGTAGGGGGGCATCAAGCTATCTCATTTCTTAATGAATCTGTTTATTTCTCATGGTCTGAATGATCATGTGTATGGTGATGATCATGTTCATGTTCCAAACCATGGTGACCATCTATTCCTCGGACATGATGATGGTGACCTGCCTGAGGTTGTCCGACCTGATCCTCGAATCCCACTACCTGTTCCCGGTATTTACAAAGCTGACAATTCATATTTTGGAGGCCAAATGGAATCTCTCTGGCCCTTTCCATAAATACATCGATGATCAAATCATCATAGTTGAGATAGGGGGCTTTTAGAAATTCAGTATCCGGGTATTTTTTTTGGAAATCATCGGTGATAGAAAAGATCCTTTTTACCAATATCCCTGTGAACAGGAAGTAAGGGAAGATAATAATCCGCTTGAATCCCATTTTTACGACATTTTCCAATGCCTCGGGTAATAGAGGCTGGGTAACTCCAATGAAGCTCGTTTCTGCCCAGCCAAACCCCATTCCTTCCCATAACATTCTGGAGACTTTCGCAATATTGGAATTGGAGTCAGGGTCGCTGCTACCTCTTCCCACTGTCATGAGCAAGGTATCGGTGCGAGGGGTGGTTTTTGCAGATGAGTCCTCTACTGATTCAATGCGGTCAGAGCAAACTTTTAGCACCTTTGGATGAAGGTCCAGAGGGCGACCGTACTGAATGTTCAGAGCTGGAAACTTTCGAGCCATGGACAGGACCTCGCTTGGCATATCATTTTTCGCGTGGCCTGCGGCCATCAATACACCAGGAATCACAACAATGTTGTTGATTCCATCCTGAGCGCATTTGCCAATAGCTTCATCGATTGTAGGTTTGGCAAATTCTAAAAAGCCGCATTCTACAATCCTACTAGATTCTCTTTCCTTGAACTTGGAAGACAAGGTGAGAAATTCTTGTATACCTTCCTTATCGCGACTTCCATGACCTGCGATACAAATGGCGTAGTCGTCTGGCAGGGCTGTAGTTTCATTCATTTTCATTTACCTGAGTAGACAGTATCCGAATGGGGGGCTCCCATTCTGCATAAACCAGATTAGATCAGCCCAAAATGGACCTCTCAATCAGTGACAATAGTTTTGCCCTTTGAAGATGCTGACACCCCACGGAAAATTACCGACATCTTTGATTTGCTTGACACGGTCCGATTCAACGTCAATCACATAAAGAGAATTGTCAGATGAAGATGCAACATAAACTTTAGTGCCAGCAGGGGATGTGCTTGCAGTTTCAAGTCGGGCTCCTTTACCCATATCCAGTTGGCCGATCTTTAAAAGCTTGGAAAAATCGTACACGAAAACTGTGCTTGATCCTCGGCTTACAACGTATCCCTTGTTATTGCCAAAATTCACACCCGTCATATCTGTTCCCCCGGGGAGTGTAGCAACCAGCGAATGTGATTGTGCGTCTATAACCGAAATCGTTTGATCGCCATTGTTGGGGACAACCATATATTTCCCGTCCGGAGATGCGTACGCTCTCCATGGATCCAAACCTACAGGAATGGTGCGGATGATCTGGTCAGTTGCAGTGTCCAGAACAGTCACAGAGTTTGCATCGCCAGTGGCAATATAAGCGAATTTTTCATCTTGCGTTAGAGTAACATTTGCCACTCCTCTGGTCGGAATGGAACGCTCTCGGTGCATGGCGGCCCCGGCTTTATCGCTGCCAAAAGATGCCAGACCTGCAAGAGATCCAACCTGAATATCATTGGTGGAAAAATGGTCGGCATTATTGATCATTCCTACTAACTGGGCTCCCCGGTTGGGGATATAAACTTTGTTGCCCGAGGATAATATAGTGGCTCCATGAGGCTCAAGAAAACCTTTCAAACGGGCAACTTCGCGATTCTGATCTAAATCTATCGCCGAAACTGTTCCCCCTTCAATATTACCTACATACAGCCATCTATTGTCTTTACTTATATCCATGTGCTCGGGACCGGATCCAACAGTAATTTCCTTCAATTCATTATTGCTCAGGTCGAGAACCGCAACTTTATTATTTGCTGTGGCTGCAATGGCCAGCTTTTTTCCATCCGGAGAAAATGCTGTCATATGAGCCTGGCTGTTCATGGCTACCTTTTGTTTGCCAATGACCTCATCTTTTGTCATATCGATTATGGTTAATTCATCGGCATCCCGGTTGGTGACTACAACTAAATGGGACAGGTCATGATTTTTCCAGTCAAAAGCAAAAAGACTTGCTGGACTAAGAAAGGAAACTAGGCAAAAAAGGGCTACAATTTTTTTCATGGCGAAACCTCTCATTAAATTTTGAAATGAATTGGCCAAATTATTGATATTTATAATACTGTCTAAAACTATATGATTAAACGAAGGGTAAAAAAAAACCTCACTCCTCCCTATTGAGGACTGAGGTTGACGGCACCCTGATTTACTTGGTCAACCAAACTGACTTACCTTATATAATTAAAAGGTAATATTTATTGCTCCAGGCAGGTCTTCTGACTCGCGTTCATCCTACTTTCTGCACCTTCCCAACGGTCAAACGTCAGTGGCTTTTATGCAGATTTCGTCACGCTCACAGCGGCGGGACCGTGGTTGAGTTTCACAACCTTCCCTTTTCATTCTCTATTAGAGAAACCTAGTCTTACAATATTCTGTGTGCATTATTAGATGGTTTATGATTTTATTCAAGAATAAACTGCCTCCTTTTTAAAAAAGTCCTTATAAAACCTCAAGTAAAACAGTTCATTGCCCTTTACTATCTCTACCGCTATTGTTTTATGAGTAATATTGCTCAATAGCTTTTACCAACCCGGCTGAGGTAACATCCTTAGATTCAATCCCCACTTTGAGACCTATAGATTTTGCGGCATTGGCTGTTGCGGGTCCAATACAGGCAATAACAGACTTTTCTAAACACGGAAGCAGGTCATCAGGCATTAATTTGTAAAAGCTGTTAACTGTTTCTGCGGATGTGAAAGTAATCACATCAAATTCCCCAGACTCAAAACCTTCTAAAAAACCTTTGTCGCAGGTATCTAAAGGTGATATTTGATAAACTGAAATATTGTCTGACACAGCTCCAAGCTCTAGCAATAACCCAGGCAGTTTCATAGGCGCATTTGCTACTCTGGGGAGTAAATATCTATTTCCTGCAATATTTTCATTCCCCATGTCATTTTTTAGAGTTTTTGAATCTGTTAAGTTGCTGATAGGTGTCACCTTCAGTCCTAAGCTTTCCAATGCTTGTTTGGCTTTGGTCCCTTGAGCATATATTTCTAACCCTTTGCGCTCCCGAACATCTAATGCTTTTTTCCTCAGGCGATCAAAGAAATATTGGACACCTTTTCCACTTGTAAAGAATATCCCATCGTAATTATTTAAATTATTTAATGCTTTATCCAGAGGTTCCCAATCATCGGGGGGACAATTCTTGATAACTGGGAAGTCAATTGAAGAGGCACCTTTTTCATTGAAGAGATTTTTCAGGTCTTCTGATTCGTCCCTGGGCCTGGTTAATATAATAGTCTTCCCATAAAGTGGGAGTTGTTCAAACCAATCCACAGTTTTTTTTAAATTGACCACTTCCCCAACTATTGTTAGCGCTGGAGGGTTAATCATTTCATTATTGATGATTTTCCTAATAGAATCCAAAGTGCCTGTCCAGGTTTTTTGCCTGGGAGTTGTCCCCCATTGAATAACAGCAATTGGAGTATCAGAAGGTTTTCCGTGTTCAATCAATTTTTCAACGATGAAGTTTAACTTGCGCGCACCCATCAGAAAAACCAGGGTTCCCGGGCAAGCAGCGACCTTATTCCATTCTATTTGACAGTCATCCTTAGTGCTCCCAAGGCTACTGGTAATAATGGATACGCTGGACGCAAAGTCTCGATGAGTGAGTGGAATACCAGCATAGGCTGAAACACCTATTGGCGATGTCACTCCGGGGACGATGGTAAAGGGAACACCAGCATTATTTAATGTTTGTGCTTCTTCACCCCCACGTCCAAAGATGAACGGATCTCCCCCCTTTAACCGAACTACTGTTTTTCCTTCACGAGCTTTCTTAACCAAGAGTGTATTTATTTGATCCTGAGTTAAAGTAGTCTTTCCAGATTTTTTCCCAGCGTATATTATTTCAGCATCTTGTCTGGCGTATTGATTTAAGTTTTGATTGGCTAAATGATCGTAGATCACCACATCGGCACGCTCCAGCCAGGATTTTCCCTTTACAGTTATCAAATCTTCATCGCCTGGCCCGGCACCCACCAATACGACTTGACCTTTTTTATTGAGCACAATGTTAAACCTGTCGAAAAGTTAGAGAAAGGACTATAACTATTTAGTAAGACTTAAGAAGCTTTAACCAGCTACTGAAGGACTTTTTTGATTTCTTCCATATTTATTGAGGTTTCTATTAATTTTGCGAGCTTGTTTAGTTCGTTAACTCTAAACTGAGAGTAGTTGAATTTGCTCTGTGGTTCTGGAAGATCATTCTTATTTCTTAGATAACGTAAAATATTTTCCCGGAACAGGTCTTTATCTAAAAAACCGTGGATATAAGTTCCTATAACGGTTCCAGCTTCATTCATAATGCCCAGATTCATAGGATTTTCACCATTTGCAGTGGAGAAGAAGCTTGGGTAGGTAGTTTTGAACGTGGTTTTTCCCATATGAATTTCGTAACCCTCACACTTTACACTCTCTGGAAATATACGGCTTTTTATAGTTTCAAGTTGTACTTGCCGGGTTAACTTTTCAGGTATGAGTGTGGTTTCAAAATCGAAGAGACCTAATCCATCAATTTCCGCTTTGTGGCTCTCCAAACTTTCTGGATCCATAATTTTTTTTCCTAACATTTGGAATCCGCCACAAATTCCGAGAATCATGGTCCCAGCTTCATGGCATTTCAGGATTTCTCTGCTCAGGCCTTGCTGGCTCAAAAAGTTCATGTCGCTGACAGTGTTTTTGCTACCAGGAAGAATGATCAAATCAGGATTTCCCATTTGCGCCGGGTGTTGCACATATTGAATTGAAATAGAAGGGTCATGAGCAAGTGGAGACAAGTCTGTGAAATTTGATAACCTTGGAAGCTCAATGACGACGATATTTAAAATCTCCTGCACACTTGCATCTGCCGGATAAAACCTTTGTGGTACAGAATCTTCTTCGTCAATCACAAGGTCTCTGCAATAGGGAACAACTCCTAAAACGGGTTTACCCATCATTTCTTCAAATTGATCAATACCAGGTTGCAAAAGGTCAAGGTCTCCACGGAATTTATTTATGATGAATCCGAAGATCCTGTCCTGTTCTTTCTTTGGAAGAAGATCATAGGTGCCCTTCAGCCATGCAAAAACTCCACCCCGGTCAATGTCTCCTACAAGGAGGACCGGTGCTTCGGCTTTTTCAGCGATGAACATATTGACCAGATCCGTTTTTTTTAGATTGATTTCTGCCGGACTTCCGGCACCTTCAATGATTATCAGTTCATGTTTTTTTCTCAATTCGGCCAAGGCTTGCAGAACTATTTCTTTATGTTGTATATGCCGAGAATAAAAATCCTTTGCATTTCTGGAGCCGTCAGGTTTTCCCATAACTATAACTTGTGAATTGTTATCGCCAGAGGGCTTTAAGAGAATAGGATTCATGAGAACATTTGGTTTCAACCCGCAGGCTTCTGCCTGATAGACCTGAGCCCGTCCCATTTCTTCTCCGCGTTCGGTCACGAAAGAATTTAAAGCCATATTCTGAGCTTTGAAAGGAGCTACTTTATATCCTGCCTGATAAAAATAGCGGCATAACGCGGCCGTCAAAAGGCTTTTACCGACACCAGACCCAGTTCCTTGAATCATTAATGTTTTTGCTGTCATTTGTTTATACCTGCCTTTTTCTTTTCAGGAGCCAAACGAAAAAGGGGCCTCCTATCATTGCTGTAATAATTCCCACCGGAATTTCGGTCGGGGAAAGAATAGTTCTTGCCAGAGTGTCGCAGGCTATTAGAAAACTAGCTCCGAAAAGCATGGATGCCGGAATCAGTATACGCAGGTCCGGGCCAACAAATAATCGCACTGTATGCGGAACGATCAGCCCGACAAAGGCTATTGGGCCAGAGGTCGCCACCACAGTTCCTGTGATGAGCGAGGCGGTGATGAAACCGATCTTTTGTGTCTTTGAGACATTTACTCCTCGACTTGAAGCAGAATGGACACCGGTACTTATGAGGTTCAGGTCTCTGCTGACAAACATCAGGATGAATATTCCCAGAAACACCATGGGGGAAATAGATAAGACGGTTTTGTAATTGGTGATGTCCAATCCTCCCATGAGCCAGCGGATAATTCTAAAAGATTGGCTGAAGTCTGATAGGTAGTGGATAAACATTACCATGGCCGCGAAAAAAAAGTTAGCGGTTACCCCCGCTAGAAGAAGTACACCAGTAGGGAATTCGCCGTGACGGGTTTTAACAAGACTGAACACCAGCATGATGGCACCGAGTGCACCTAGAAATGAAAACAAGGAAACTACTGGAATTCCCGGTAGAGAAAAATTTAAACTCAAAGCAATAGCAATGACCGCACCTAATGCAGCTCCACTGGAAACACCCAGTGTAAAAGGTGCCGCCAGGTCATTCCGTAACAGGGCTTGAAAAATAGCACCCGCAACTGATAATGCAGCTCCGGTCAAGGCACCGAGAAGAATTCTTGGAAGTCGTACTTGAAACAGGATATTGGCATCTACATTATTGGAAATACTCAGGGTGTCAGAAAATGCCCGGGCCAGACTTATTTTGCTGGGACCGATAAGCGGAGTGACACCAAGGGTAATAATGAATAATAAAAAAAATAGTGACAGGGTCATTACATAAGATCGCGAACTCATTTTCGACTAACTCCTGATAGCCGGATGAACTCTGATGCTTCCATCCTTACAGTCCAAGTCTACTTCTATGCCGTATACCTGCTCCAGAATATCTTTCTCCAGTACCTGCTCGGGAGATCCGTCACGAACAATTTTCCCCTCATCTAAAAGTATAAGGCGGTTGCAGAACTTGGATGCCAGATTCAAGTCGTGCATAGCCAAAATGAGAGTCTTTTTATGTTCTGTATTGAGGTCTTTCAAAATTTTCAGGATTTGCACCTGATACTTTAAATCCAGCGCGGCTGTAGGTTCGTCCAGGAGCATCATTTCCGGGTTTTGTGCCAGTGCGCTGGCTATCATGACGCGTTGCTTTTCCCCGCCACTGATTTCATTGAAATACCTGTCCGCAAAATGAGAAGTCATAGTTGTTTCCATGGCTCTCCGGCTTATCTCAAAATCTTCGCTACTTTCAAATGATAGAGGAGAAAGATAAGGATGCCGCCCCATCAAGACGATCTCAGAAACCTTGAAAGGGAAAACCATTGGATGGTCCTGAGGAATCCAGGAAACGGACTGAGCAAACAGCTTTTTGTTTATTCTTGCTATGGGAGATTCTTTGAACTGGACCCAACCCGAGTCTGGTTCTAAAATTCCTCCCATAATCTTGAGAAGTGTTGATTTTCCAGAGCCGTTTGGGCCGATCAAACCTATAAAATCCTGTTCCTGAATAGCAACGGATAGATCATTTATGATCGGTGAAGTTTCATAGGTGAAAGAAATATTTTTTAACTGCATTAATATTTGGATCATGGGTTGTCTGTTTCCTGCAAACTTGCATTTTTTTTGCTCTGGCTCCCGAATAACTCAGGATGTATGGCTTTGGAAAACCGCTCGATAATTTTTAAAAGCCTGGGGCCCGGTATTAAAATATAATCAGCACCAATAAAATGAATTTGTTTGTTTTTAACGGCCTTAATAGTGGGGAAACGGTTCCATTCCTGAATCCTCAGGTCAATTTCATTTTGTGACAAGTTTGATTTTGGACCGGCCTCTATAATAATCTCAGGTGACTTTTTAATAATGTATTCCTTGGATAGTTTTGGGTATCTGGCTGGAGAATCTCTGATAATATTGCTTCCGCCAGAGAGGTTGAGGAGTTCATTTAAAAATGTGCCGGGCCCAGCCGCATATAAATCGCGGGCCGGATCACTGCTATCCCCTAAGAGCAACAAAACCTCTTTTTTTGGCAAACCTTTTAATCGCTCCTGATAATAAGCGATGCCCTCGTTCAAATGAAGAGTCAATTTGTCTGCCTGTTCCTGACAGTCTAAAGCTGTTCCTAGTTTATTAATGGTTTCAAATATTTCCTTTAGATTGCCCATGTCCACTGCGAAGGTTTTTATTCCCAAGCTCTTGGCATTGTTGCTGAGTCTTTGATTGTCGGACTGGTGGATGATTAGATCAGGAGTTAAGGAAACCACCTTTTCCATGTTGGGATTGAGCATGCCGCCAATACTCGGGAGTTGGCAGGCAACCTTGGGGTATTTGCAGAAATCGGTTACAGCGATAATTCGATCCTTCAATCCCAGTTTGAAAAGAGTTTCAGTTAAAGAAGGGGAGGTGGAAATAATCCGGTTGATCGGCCAGGTTTCTGTATTTTCTGCCCAAAGTATAGAGGTTGGCAGAAAAAGGAATACTACTATTAAAAAGCCTTGGATAATATTAAGGTTTGAGCAAACCTTATTCTTTTCCCTGGTAGTTTTTGTGTTTTTAAAAAGGGATAATAGAGAAATGAATAAAAATAGTTTCACCGGAATATTCTCGTTCCAGCGAAGTGAGGGGTCAAAGCACGGAGCTCGGCTTAACTCACCTCAGGCCGCGAAGGTTTAGTTAACAGGGTCAGAATCAAGTGTTCTGGCTTCCGGATCAACCGAAATCCCGCGCCTTCCCATTTGAAAACAAACAGTGGCAAACTGCGAGATTCGTCCTCGGTTACAGCGGCGGGTCCGCAACGGATTTTAACCGTTTTCCATGTGACCGACCCCAATGAATGTACAGAAGCATAGCAAATTACTTGTGAAAGTCAATCCAGCCTATTCTTGTATCTGACAGCATTCTATGAATAGTTCTTTTGACCAGCATGTCGGGTGGAAAGTGTAAAATTGATTGACATTAACTTCTATTTGCTAATAATAGTCATAGTTTTTCAGGTTCTTGAAAGCATGAAGTTGATGTTCATCAGGAGTTAATAGGGAAGGTTGTGAAACTCAACCACGGTCCCGCCGCTGTGAGCGTGACGAAATCTGCTTTAAACCACTGACGTTATGTTGGGAAGGTGCAGAGAGTAGGGTGAACGCAAGTCAGAAGACCTGCCTGAAATAACAGGGTAACACCTTTCGTGGGAAAGAGTGTATGCCTAATATATGTTGATGAAGCAAATCAGGGTGCAATCAACCTCAATCCTCTATCAGAGGACTGGGGTTTTTTTTTGCCCGAAGAGGAGACTGGCGATGAATACTTTTTTTATTCTTGTAACAGCAATACTGATTTCACAGTTTCATGCCTTTTCAATTTGTTGGGCTCAGAATAATGCTGATAGTTATGAAAAATCCAGCCCTGGAGCTATCGTGTTGGATGAATTGCTCATCACTCCGAGTGTCCTGAATTTCGATTTTTCCTCTGACACCAGTAGTCGTCTGGACCTCCCAGCTTTTGAGACTCCGGCTTCTATAACAGTTATCAATAATTCAGAACTTAAAAGAGGAGGGTATCAGGAAGTTGGTGAGTCTCTTGAGCGGACACCGGGGTTTATCTGGGGGAATCCACCTGCGGAACCGGCTAACTTTTCCATGCGTGGTTTCACTTCCAATCAGGTCATGATTCAGCGTGACGGAATCTGGCTGGGACCGGCGTTGATCACCGGACGGCCTCAAAATGGTTTCAATCTGGATCGAATAGAAGTTCTTAAAGGTCCCGCGTCTGTATTACATGGTCAGGGCGCCATTGGTGCGACTATTAATATGATCACAAAAAAACCGACAACTGGAAGAACAAACTCTTATGAGCTTTTGAGTTCCTATGGTCGCTTTGACACTGTGAAAATCGGTGCCGGTGCAGGGGGGCAGATAGGTGAAAACCTGTGGTTCCGAATTGATGGCAGTGAATATAGCTCAGATGGTTATGTTGATAATGCTGACCCCAAATCAAGAAACTTTATTGGTTCTTTGTTGTGGAAGCCTAATGACGAGCTGAGCATGACTTTTGGTATTGATTACCTGGAGGATAAACTGCAGAACTATTGGGGAACGCCCCTTGTGACAGAAGCTTTTGCCAGCCAGCCTCTGACTGGGGTTGTGAGCGGTGCTGGAAAGGCTGTCGATGAAAGAATGCGATTTGTAAATTACAATGTTGATGATGAGGTGGCAGACTCTTACCAGATTTTAGCAACAATTGATACCAACTGGAAACACAGTAATAAGCTTTCCTTTCGCAATTATACCTATTTTTTGAATGCTGATCGGGAATGGAGAAATTCAGAAAATTATACATTTAATTCTGGAACAAGTCTGGTTGATCGGGATACTTTTTTTGTGGCCCATAATCAGAACACTGTTGGTAACCGTCTGAGCGCGAAGTATAAAAATAACCTTGCGGGTATGGACAACCAATCTCTTTTTGGAGTCGATGCCAGTTATATAGACTTTAAAAGAAAGTCTCAGCCTCTTTCAAATCCAGGCTCCGTCGATCCTTTTTCACCAGTTGGAGGTAATTTTGGTGGCAATCCGTCAAGCTTTAGATTCAACCCCACGCGAATAATCTCTACAGCGGTATTTTTTGAAGATACTTTGAAAGTCACCAAGAAATTAAGGTTGGTTGTGGGTTTGCGCCAGGATCACATTGAGTTGTTTAGGCTCAACTTTAATGATCCTACCCCAGGTGGGTCCTTTGAGCGCACATTTAATCCTTTTAGTTGGAGGGTTGGTGCCGTTTATGAAGTTTTACCATCTTCGAATGCTTATGTCCAAATGAGCTCTGGTGCAGATCCATTGGGGTCCGATGTTTTTCTTGTCAACAGCAATCAAGATTTTGAGTTGTCCAAGTCACAGCAATGGGAAATGGGATTAAAGTCAAAATTCCTGAATGGTAAGGCGGAAATTTCTTTAGCCATCTACCATATTGAAAGACAAAATATTTTAATTCAAGACTCCAACGATAGTGTGCTGGGTAGTGATGGAAGCCAGAGGTCCACGGGTTATGAAATGGAAGGTTCTGTTTTGTTGACACCCAGGTGGAGAGTGGGTGCTAATGCCGCTTATACTCATGCAGAGTTTGGAGTTTTCGAAGACGTATCTGGCAATACCCCTTCCAACGTTCCCTCCTGGGTGGCTAATGCCTGGACTCATTACCGGGGAGTTGCCGGGCTGCCAATAGACGTGGGGGGTAGCTTTCGTTATGTTGATGATCGTTTTAATACAAGATTCAATACAGTAAAAATGCTGGGCTATGAAACGGTGGATTTGCATGCCACTTATCGCAGGGGGAATGGTCGTTTCACTGCAAGACTGACAAACTTGTTTGATAAGGCTTATGCGCTTTGGGGAGATGAGTTTTATTCCAATCAATTGATTTTAGGTTCTCCTCGATCCTTTGAACTCAGCGCTCAGTTTGATTTTTAATTAAACCGGTAAAACCTTATGCCTTTTTTAACACTGACTCACCGCTGGATGGGTGTCGTCTTGTGTTTGTTTTTTGCAGCCTGGTTTTTAAGTGGCGCTGTTCTCATTTACCATCCTTTCCCGTCACTTTCACAAATGGTCCGGCTTTCCCAGAGTCCTGAAGTTGATCTCCAAAAAATTCTTATTCCTCCCTATGAAGCTGTCAAGTCTTCTGACAACCTTGATCGTCTCAGGTTAATTGACCTGGAAGGCCAGCCCGTTTATGTGCTTCATAGCCTTGGTGGCGGAATAAAGGTTGTGAATGCGAGCGATGGCAGGTTCGTAAGTCCTTTACGTGGGATATCTGCGGGAAGAATAGCTGAAAAATTTTCAGGTATCTCTACTTTCAGTGTTGAAGGGCCTATGGATTACGATCAATGGATTGTGCCAAACAGTTATGATCCCTATCGCCCATTTTTTCGTGTTTCCATACATGATGAAAAGAAGACCGTATTGTATGTTTCTGCCCGGACAGGAGAAGTTTTACAGAAAACCGAAGGCAGAGAGCGAGTCTGGAATTACATCGGTGCAGTTGTTCACTGGGTTTATCCCACAATATTGCGTAGTAACTGGGGTGTATGGGATCAAGTGGTCTGGTGGCTTTCCCTGGCGGGTGTTGTGACATCATTGATCGGATTGATTCTGGGCATAATGCGATCACGTGGAGTGAGGGAAGGAAACGTAATGGGTGTTTCAAGTCCCTTCAAGGGTTGGTTGCGTGTGCACCATATTCTAGGAGTATTCGCCGGGGCAATTGTCTTATCCTGGATAACTAGTGGATGGCTGTCTATGGATCATGGACGAATTTTTTCTAAACCAAATCCTGATTCCATTCAGATAGAAAAGTTTCGTGCTCTACCTTTGGAAAAGGCCGTAAATACTGTTTCACTGGAAGCCCTGAAATCTTTGAGGAACTGTATTGAGGTGGAATTTGTCATTGTCGGCGGACAAAACTTTATCGCGGCTAAAAGCATCAATGGACTGGAACTATTTAAATCTGTGAACTCAAATAGTTTTACACAATACAAGTTAACAGAATCAGAAATTATCAGTGCTGTCCAGAAGGCTTGGCCCGATATTGATATTCAAGCAACTCAAAGGCCGACTGATAGTGATGCATACGGGCAACTCCGCGAAGGATCATTACCCCGAAACACACTCAGAGTTATATTGGGTGATTCTTCTCAGACCTGGATACACATTGATATGGACTCCGGCCAAATTGTGTCGGTCATGGATAGAGGAAGGAGAATCTACCGTTGGTTGTTTAATGGTTTGCACAGTCTGGATTTTCCCGGACTTGTAAGTCAAAGGCCGTTGTGGGATGTATTGATCTTGCTACTACTTACGATTGGTTTTTTCTTTAGCCTGACCGGAGTTGTTGTGGGGTGGAAGCGGCTCATCAAAAAATAAACTCAATTACTTTTTAAGCGCTAAAGAAATCGCACAAGTCCTGTAGATTTTCTGCGTTGACTTCATGAGGCTGGGCGGTTTCTTTGGCATTCACTATATGGCCATGGCTTTTCATTTCATCCAAAGCATGGTCGGCGAGGAAGGAAGGGACGACCTCATCGTTGCTGCCAAATATTCCAAGAATTTGAAGGGGTTCCTTCTTTTCTATAGCAGGATTTTGAAACTCCGGCAGGAAACCACAAATAGAAGCTACTTTGAATAATGAGTGCATTCCCAACAGGGTATAAGCCAGAGATGCGGCGCCACCCTGAGAAAACCCCCATAAACAGGTTCGCATTTTTATTTCAGGAAAATTATTTGAAAAATGCTCGTGGGCAGAGTCAATGAATTGTGAAGTGTGGGTAATAAAACTATTCACCGTTTCGCTTTGTCGAGGGCCATCTTCCCACCAACTCCAGACACCGTCTCCTGCATCGACCTGACCCTCTGGAAAAACCAAAAGAGTGTTTGGGAGTTTCAAACGGTTTCCCTGAACAAGCATGTTTTCAGGAGTTGAACCTGCGCCATGAAAACCGATCAAAAGGTTGACGGGTTTTTGGGTATCTATCTCAGGTTCACCCAGTATGACTTTTTTGTTATTCCATTCAGTGGTTGAGTATCGAGTTGTCATTCGTTGGACTCTTTAGTATGTGATTGAATAATGCCCCCAGCCAGTGCTATCGCATCTTTCTGAGTGTTGATTGTACCCAATACTTGTGCTTTCTGGATGTCGTTCAGGATTCTACCAAAAAGCGGAGAGGGGGATAGTTGAAATTGATGAATAATATCCCCTCCGGTAAGCAGGGGCTTTTCACTCATTGCTGGCAGAAACTGATCATAATAGAATTTCAATATGTTGTTGCAGAAAAGAGTGCGCTCACCAATATCGGACTCATCTGAGTCTGTAATAAACAAAATTAATGAAGCCAGTAGTTCTTCATGAATGCTTTGTGTTAGTTCGTAAGTTTTATTTAGTTCAGGATGGCCTTTTAAATACACTTGAGTCAAAGCTTTGGCTCCGCTCAAGGCCTTCTCCACTAACTGTAGTTCCGCCTTGCTGAGTCGAAGGCTGTAATCCCGGGTAGTGTTCTTTAAAACTGAGAGTTTTAAGAGGTAATGTTTATCAAGGAAAGTATTGCTGTTGAACTTGTCGGCATATTCGGGAAAGGTGTCTCCTGAGTTGTTTAACAGTGACTCCACTTTTTCATATTGAGCCAAAGCTATACCGGATGCAGGGAAAAGGCAGTCCAATAGACCGCAGTTGTGCATAGACTTAAGCGAAGGTAGAGTGTCAGATGCCTTGAGAAATAAAGTTAGCTCATGCCAAATTCGCTCTGGAGCTGATTCGCTTAATTTTTCTTTATGACGAGAGATATTGGTCAGTGTGTTTGCATCAATTTCAAAACTCAGAGTTGCGGAAAAACGGAAAGCTCGAAGCATACGTAGAGGGTCGGATGAAAAAATAGGACCTTGTAATACGCGGATTTTTTTATTACTGAAATCTTCCTGTCCTTTATAAGGGTCGATGATGCTCTTTTGTCCTGATAGGAATTCTGACAGGGGGAGTCCCATGGCATTGATGGTGAAATCCCTTTGCGACAAATCCTCTTCTATATTTCTTCCCTGCAGGTCGGTGAAATCTAGATGCTGGTTTTGATCAAGAATAACGCGAGCTGTCTTCCGTCCTTGAGTTTTATCTAAAGGAACGCATGTGAAATTAAGGGCACGGGAAAAGTTAAGGCCCACTTCCGCAGCATTTTTCCCGGTCAGGTCGAAATCGGAGCAGGGCTTTCGGGATAAATAATCCCTCAATGTTCCTCCAACTACAAAAAGTTTTTTGTTCCGGCTGGTTGAAAAACTCAGAAGTTCCAACAGGATGGACTTGGTCAAAGAATCCATGTGATTTAAAAGAAATTGTTAGTTTGCTAAAATTTTATTGTACAGGAAATTTTCAGGGGGAACTTTTTTATCTGAATGGAAAAGCTGTCGATAAAGGGAATGTAGATCTATCTGTGAGGTGAAGAGTGTTTATTGTTCAGGCTTCCCAGCCGGATGAAAGACGAACTTGTTTTGAAACAAAGATCCTTCCATCTCTTTTTACAAATTGCAGGTCGGTATTAGTCAGAGCCCCGATAATTTGCTGGAGGTTTTCGGAGGGTTTGCTTTGTGGATCTTTAATTAGAAATGGGATCATTTCGTCAATGGAATCCCGAACCCGGTCACTCTCAATGATATATCCGAGGAAGGTGACATCAACTTCGAGAAATTTTTTGACCAGCTTGAGAAGATTATCTCCGGCCATCAAGTCTTTGCGGTTCCTCACGCGGTTCACTACAAGACCAGGGTTAAAATCATTGATCAATGTATTGAGCTGATCTACATAGTTGGGGAACTGCTCCTGGAATTTAGAACGCAATAACCCAGTGGTGTAGGCTTCCATATTGGCATTGTCTGGGTTGGAGTGGTCAACCATTTTCTGGATTTCCGGGTAATCTTGAAAGGCAAGAGATATCCGGCGAAACAGAGCCGCCCGAATGAAGCTGAAAGTCTTCATGACAGAAGTCATTTCCGGAGTCGTTAGAACTACGCCTTGCGTGCTTATATTGAAAAAGTCAATGACGTTGTAGTTGGTTCCAGGGCCCAGATCGAGGAGTATGGTGTCAGCTTCCAGGTTTTTTACGAAAGATATGATGCTACCTATTTTATCAGAGTCAATGTTGGCGCTTCCAGGATTGTCTCCCGCTCCGCTGACAAACTTGAGGTTGCTGATGCCAGTATCAAGAAGCAGAGTATTAGGGTCGTTGATCTTGTCATTGAAGAAATCCTGAAAACCGTGAGCGGGGTTGCCAATGCCCAGTAAAGCATGCAGATTGGATGCCCCAAAGTCGGTGTCCATCAAAATGACTTTTTGGCCACTCAAAGCCATTCCAGCGGCTAGATTGGTGCAAATAACACTTTTTCCTATGCCGCCTTTTCCACCACCAACGGCGATTATGTTAATTGGACTTGTCATTGTGTTTGCGCTTTGAATTAGCCGGGCTCCGTATTCTGGTTATTTATGTTTTTTCTGATCTTTCATGAAAACAAACGATTCTAACAGATCCATATATTTTTTACTGTCCGGGGGCAGACTTGTTGGTGAACTTGAATAACGTCTTGGTTCTGTGAAATTCACATAGTCCTTCGCGGCAATACTTTTTTCAATGGGTGCTGGTGAAGGTGCGGGTTCTTGAGAACGTTCTGTAGGCTGATACCGGTTTTCAAAGCGGGTCTGTAAAAATTTTAGTCGGTCTATCAGGCTGTCAGTTTCACCTATTGGTGATGGCGTGGTATCACGCTCAAGTTCTTCCGTGGTTTCCTCAAAGCTCATCGACTCTGCTTCAAAGGTGAAGTTCTCAGCAGAAACTTCGGGTTCAATTTCAGGTATGTCTGATTCGGCTTCAAAGGTGAAGCCCGCAAGCTCTGGTTCGTAATCACTGGTTTTAGGGGCTGCTAAAGGTTCTTCTTTATATTCTGTTTCGGGTTCCTCAGATTCAGATTCTGCCTCGTGATTTAGAACGTCTTCCAACTCCGGTTCCAGAGAGGCTAAAATTTCAGAATCAGAAAGCTCAGAAACAGAAGACGATTCCTCCTGAGAGGAAGGCGTCTCTTTTTCAGTATCGAGGGATGAGTCATCGTCAAGAACAAACTCTTCTTCATGGGTGTAGTCATCATCAATGGTGGTATCTCCACCAATATGAATTTGACTCAAATCTTTGATCGAATTATGAGGCTCGGCGGGTTCTTCAATCTGCTCGGTCAATTGACTGATTGTTCGCTCCATTTCAGCCTGAAGATCCTTGATCGCCTTGTCTTGTTCGTCGTCATCAAGGTCAGAGTAGTTATCGAAGGGGTCATTCTCGGAAAGAGGATCGTCGGAGAGAGGGGCGTCCAACTCCATCAATTCGCCGTCTTCCTGGAGTTCTTTAATGGCCTGATCATGGTTGGAGTCATCAATATCATTGATCTCTGTATTTTCCTCCAATGACATGAACTCATTCAGGTCCTTATCAAATTCACTTTCTGTTAACTGTGAACTGATAGGCTCTGCATTTTCTTCAAGGTCGGTGATTTCTTCATTGTCAGATGAGGGGGGATCAAGTTCAAACTCCTCATCTGTTGAGTCTGACTTTTCTTCCATTTCATCGAGAACATCCATATAGGATGTTGTGTCATCGTCGTCGTCATTTCCGAATAATGGTTTTTCCGAGTCATCGTCTACTTCAGCATTCGCTCCTGGCTCAGGCCGGCGAAGTCGTCGCGGATCATCGTCATCGTATTCATCTTCCTCCTCCATTTCCTCCATGAGTTCATCAAGTTTGCGCTCACGTTCTCTGGATATGCTTTTGACTTTTATCAGGGCATAGGGGACGAGAAAGAGTGCGGCAACAGAAATCCCCATATAAAGAGGGTTGTCCTGGAGTTGAATAAGATAAGGTTTGATGAATTTAAAAGCTTCTGTATTTTCCAAATCGAAACGAGAATCCAGTTGGAACCAGATTTCTTTAACAAATTCTAGGGCAGTTTGCAGGAATTGTTCGATCATTTATTTTGAGTGAGTTGGGGCTATATGAAAAAAAGCACAATGAAAGTCGCCTATCTTTCTTGGATAAATAATAGAACGGCCTTTTTCTACATTCAGGGGGAGGGTCGTTTGACCCGTGTCAAAAATTTCCCTTTTTGCCATTTCCGCCTCGAAAAAATCCAAGAAATTTCAGAGTTGAACCATGGTTATAATACGGCCTTAATATTAGCATAAAAATCCAAAAATGCAGTAAAATTAATCACTTGGCGGGTTTTTGTGGAGCCGGTTCAATGTTATAATCGGATTGGATTTGAAAAATATTTAGCCTTTGGACAATAAATTAATGGAAAAGCTGTCGGTCACCATCATCACTAAGAATGAAGAAAAGAATATTGCGCGGTGTCTTGAGAGTGTGAAGTGGGCTGATGAGATTGTTGTTCTTGACTCAAACAGTACGGATCGTACGGTGGAGATATGTCAGCAATACACCGATCAGATTTTTTGTGTGGAATGGCATGGCTATGGTGCTCAGAAAAACTTATGTGCAGGTCGGACTAGCAATAACTGGGTTTTAAATATTGACTCGGATGAGGAGATAAGCCCTGAAGGTGCTGAGGAAATACAGGCTGTTTTGCGAGGTGATTCTAGGCATCTTGTCTATCAATTTCCGCGCAAAAATTTTTTTGCTCAGCGTTGGGTGCGCTATGGGGGATGGTACCCGGATCAGATCTCCCGATTGTATGATAAAACGCAGGTGAGTTTCACCGAATCTCAGGTTCATGAAAAACTGATTCCCGATGAGAACGTGGGGTCTCTTAA
>JAJDBI010000316.1 GCA_029261435.1 Nitrospinaceae bacterium | reverse complement strand
CACATCAAAAGTTTAGGGAGTGATCTTGCGCGGTAAAAGTGGACACCAGGGAAATGATGGCACAGGCTTTCTAGCCTGTAGGCACAGCCTGGAAAGGCCGTGCTACTTAAAAATAAAAATTTCTAAAACTTGACTCGCTTGCAGGGTTTTGCTTTTTTCAGTAACCTGTCAGGGCATCTCTAAAAATTAGCTTTAAAAAGAAAACCGAATATCGTGCGAGTATTTCCTGCATCGGTGACACGGGCTTTCCAGCCTGTGCAGGGAAGCGTCTCTCCTACTAAAACAAAGCCGCCTCCTGAATTGACAATCCGGCGCATTCGATCAATTATTGGAGACGCCCGCAATAAAGAACCTACTAACTATGAGAGTGAATCAATATGGCTCCCCCAATTAAACCCGCACCAAGCTGGCCTGGGATTTCTCCTCATTAAAAAATCGACGCACTCATTTAACAATTTAGCCTGGCCCCTTACGACTTTTTCAGCAACCTGTCAGGGAATCATCTTCGATCCAAGAAACGCCCTTTTCAGGCTTCGCAATGATGGACTCCAAACAATGAATTAAAAATGATACGCCAGACTGATTTGCGCGAAATCGTCATCCCGGAGAGTGAATAAAGGATCATCCAAAGGCTGATCCACCAAAGCTCGAACCTCGACGGTGAGCCGCCAGTGCTCGCTCAACCGGGAACTGGCTTCGATAAAAAAAGATTTGGTGGAGCTTTCCAGGTCCTGGACGAGCGCGATCAGGATTTCTGATCCATTAATATCGTTCACTCCCAGCCGCATCCCAAAGGTAATGTCATTTTGCAATGGATTGGTTGATTTGCCTTTTCGCTCATCGAACATCCATTCACTGAGAATCCCCAAGTCCATCCCCGTCCCCCAAACCCCGGAGAACGTATACTCAAAACCGAAGGTGGATGCAAAATAATCCCCCGGTTGCATCCCCTGCCGGTAAATCGCTTCCAGTTTCCAGATCCAGTTGCCATAAACGAATAAAACATCCAGACCCGTTTGATCGATTTGTTCGTAGAGAGGGATCAGAACCGGTTCCCCGTCCCCTTTGGATCCCAGTTGAAAAGTCGGCTCCCGGTTGGTACCGTGAAAATGAGAGAGACCAATATCCCATTTGTCAATGGAATGAAAATACCGAACAGCGATATCTGTGTGCCATTCTGCGGCGCCACTTTCAAACTTGGTTTGGTCCGTATCGACCAGAATGGGAAGTCGAAGCCGTCCCCCGCGTCCGGGAAAAGTCCTTTCCCTGAAAAATGGCATAACAAAAAAATCCACGATTCCCCAATCCCGTACCAGGGCGAGATTGACCATGGGTTGGCCAAGTTTTTCTTCGCCGTCGGGGCTTTCCAGAAAGTCCGTTTGATTGATGATGTCAACCAGATGCTGGGTCTCGGTCACCCCCCAGAACACTTTGCGAACTCCCAGACGAAGATCCCACGATTCCTGGGAGGAAATAAAATCCAGCTCCCGAAGGTCGAAATGGGTCCGATCATCATCTGCACTATCGAGACGGTAGAAGGGGCTGAAATAGAGTTGAGTGCCATTTTCGAACTGGTGATACAGCTCGGGAGACAAAACTCCAGAAATGGTGTGATCCTCCTGGCCGGGATTGATCGCCGGATTGAAAAAAATCCTGGCCTCTGCCTCCACAAATCCCCGAAGGTCAAGAGCAAGCGCGACTCCTTTATACTGAGAGAAAAAGACCAAACAGATAAAGAATCCTAATTTCAGGTTGTGGAGGCAGTATCGTTTAAGCAAGCAGTGCCATTTCTGGAAAGTTGGAACGGATTTGCTTGCAAGAAGCGGACTCACTTCAAGGCAATTAACATCAATATGGAAGTCGTATTGCGAAACCCTTACATAAATTTCAGAATTCCGTAACGGTGATTCGACGGTATCTTTGGGGTTTAAAAAATCAGGGTAAAGCCCTGACCAAGGCCAAAAACGGGGCGGGTTATGCGAGCCTCCGGTGGCTAAGGAATTATGAGAAATGGGCGTATTGTTTTCAAAAGTAAATGAACATTATTTTCACCGAATATTTTTCAATCCATCTATTGTGAATCGACGAGGTTTCAGTTTAACACTATGGTCCCAGGTTTTGAACTCCGACCGAGTCACTTCCCCGGTTAAGTGATTGGTCATACGATGTTCACTCCAACGCCAGAATTTTCCGTCATAAAGTTTATAATTGAGAAATTCAAGGGTTTTTACGAATTTCCCCTTTTTACTAAAATAATCGTATTTCTGAATCCGTAACTTGTCCTGATCGATCCACATGATCTGTTTTGAATAAATTGAACTTTTTTCAACCGGAAACCGTTCTACGAGATCACACATCAGGTCGCCGCAAGGTTTTTCACCGATCCAGTTATAGGTGTATTTTTCCGGTTCCGGGCGCCCCAGGTCTTCTGTAACAAATTCGGTGCCCATAAAGTCGCTTCCCTTGGTTTGGGAACTGATACGTTTGACGCGCCTGATATCGGGAATGTAGACCCAGACATCGTCAAATTTAAACTTATGGCCCCAAATCAAAAAAGCCGTTCCTTTTACATCCGCCGGACTTTCAAAGTGCATCAGAATTTTATCCCCATCACCGGGAGTTTCCAAAACACTCATCTTCAGGGAGCGAACGACTTCATGTCCTTTCCCATCCATAATGTGGATGACAACATCGGAGGTGAAGTTGACGAAATGGTCATAATTTTCTTCCACCTTATAAGCCAGTTCCGTTCCTTTCTCCTGGGATGTTAAACCGAACGCCGTATCAAAAATGGATGAACTGATATAAATGAAACAAAAAATAATGATAAGACGCATGGGTCTACCTCCTGAAAACGTC
>JAJDBI010000315.1 GCA_029261435.1 Nitrospinaceae bacterium | reverse complement strand
GATCGAAGGGCAGGGTGGTGCCGCGTCCTTCTGAAAGCAGGGTTCCCTCAATCAGGCACATTCCCGGATAGACGGTAGCCGTTGCCAGTGTCGGCATATTGGGCGATGGCGGTATCCAGACAAGGTTGGTCTGGTCGTACCACATTTCCCGGTGCCAGCCGGTCATGGGGACGACTTGCAGGTCGCACTGAATATCCTCATTGAATAGTTGAGCGAGTTCTCCTGCTGTCATGCCGTGGCGGTTGGGCAGGGCATATTGCCCGACAAAGGAACGCCAGGGTTCCCCTACCAGGTTGCCTTCCACGGATGTCCCATTTATGGGGTTAGGGCGGTCGCAAACCACCATTCGCACTCCAGCCTGTTTGCAGATGGTCATGCAGTTGGCCATCGTATAAATAAACGTGTAGTAGCGCGAGCCAACATCCTGAATATCGAAAACCAGGTTATCGAGGCCCTTCAATAATGCCGGATCAGGAAGCAGAGACGCCTCATTGTTTCCATACAGACTTATTATATTGAGACCAGAAAGCGGGTCGATCTCATCGGCGATATGGTCCATGTCCTGTGCTGTGCCATACAGGCCATGTTCGGGCGCGAATAGTGTATGCAGATCGAAAGCAGAATGGGATTTGAAATGTTCAATGGAGTGTTTGCCATCGCCAGTCAGGCTGGTGTGGTTGACGATGAGGCCAACAGTTTTACCCGTTAAATATTTTTCGGGCTGGGCGATTAAATGATCAATTCCGGTACGGGTCATCAGGTCGGCAATGGATGAAGGTCAGTGAAACTTAAAGCCTTTGGGTATGACTATGATGTTGGATTCTTCATCGACGAAGAAACGTTTTTTATCCTGCTCCAGATCATAGCCCATCGTGGTATCGGGGGGAACCTCGACATCTTTGTCGATGATAGCCATATTGATTTTACAGTTTTTGCCAATTTTTACCCGGTCCATCAGCAAAGAGTTGATGACTGCGGCTCCACTGTCGATACTCACTTCACGACTTATCACCGAGTCCTGCACGATTCCTCCGCTGATGATACTTCCTTCTGCAACGATGCTATTAACAGCCTGACCTCGGCGTCCGTCCTCATTAAAGACGAACTTGGCCGGTGGAGTTCCGTAGTTTGCAGTTTTGATGGGCCAGTTTTTATTATAGAGATTGAACTCGGGTTTGATATTTCTCAAATCCATATTGGCTTCCCAGAATGCCTTGATGGTTCCGACATCGCGCCAATAGCCGATTTCTTTTCGGGTGATGCCGGGTATCCGGTTCCTGCGAAAATCGTAAGCGAATACTCGAGATTTGTTGAAAACTCGCGGCAGGATGTCTTTTCCAAAATCGTGAGAGGAGTCGACATCTGCAGCATCGTCATAGAGCATTTGAAGTAAAGCCTCTTTGTTAAAGAGATAGTTCCCCATGGAGGCAAAGGCTTCGTCAGGTCTTCCGGGGATGGGTTTCGGGCGTTTGGGTTTTTCTTTGAAGCCTGTGACACGTTGTTTTTCCTGCACCTGAATCACACCGAATGAAGTTGCTTCCTTAAGAGGAACGGGCAGGGCGGAAATGGTGACGTCGGCCCGCTTTCGAAGATGGAAGTCGAGCATCTGTTGCAAGTCCATGCGGTAGATATGGTCGGCACCGAAGACGGCGACGAGGTCGAAGTCTCCATCTTCAATCAGGTTGATGTTCTGGTAAATGGCATCTGCTGTGCCGCGATACCAACTATCTCCTGTGCGTTTTTGTGCGGGAACAGGGAGAATGAAATGATCACGAAGTATGGAACTGAAGCGCCAGCTTTCCTGCAAATGCTCGGCTAATGACTGGGACTTGAACTGGGTCAGAACGTAAATAGAGTAGATTCGCGAATTGATGAAATTGCTCAAGGCAAAATCAATCAGTCGATACTTGCCACCAAAAGGGACAGCGGGTTTGGCGCGTTGCTGGGTGAGCGGGTAGAGCCGACTGCCCTCGCCACCGGCAAGAATCATTCCGAGGACTTTTTTTATCGCAGCCATAGACGTCTCTGATTTTTGGCCTTAATACAGCCGTATTAAAGGTGCCTTACTGAATTGGATGATATTGCTAAAACCTCGGGCTGTCAACCGGGCAAAAAAAAACCGACCCCCCATGAAGGGGAGCCGGTTTGATTATTTTAATTCAAGTGGGAGGGATGAATTACATCATTCCCGGCATACCACCCATGCCGCCCATTCCACCCATGCCGCCCATACCACCACCGCCGCCGCCATGAGCATGACCAGCGTGGTCATCACTATCATCTGGCAGGTCAGTGATCATTGCTTCTGTGGTCAGAAGCAGACCAGAGATGCTGGCGGCATTTTGCAATGCGGTACGTGTTACCTTGGCAGGATCAATGATTCCAGCCTTGATCATGTCGGTGTACTTACCGGTTTTAGCATCGTAGCCTTCGTTGCCCTTCAGGGTTTTCACTTTCTCGCAAACTACCGTACCTTCTTCACCGGCGTTGGCTGCGATCTGGCGTAGAGGCTCTTCCAGAGACCGGCGGAGGATTTTTACTCCCATCAGGAAATCATGATCGCCTTTTATTTTATCCAACGAACCGAGGCAACGGAGGAAGGCGACCCCGCCACCAGGCACGATACCTTCTTCCACTGCGGCGCGGGTAGCATGCAGGGCATCCTCAACACGGGCTTTTTTCTCTTTCATTTCCGTTTCAGTTGCGGCACCTACTTTGATGATGGCTACGCCACCGACCAGTTTAGCCAACCGCTCCTGCAGTTTTTCCCGATCATAATCGGAACTCGTTTCTTCGATCTGGTTACGGATTTGTTTTACCCGCGCCTGGATGTCAGAAGCTTTTCCTTTACCATCAACGATGACAGTGTTCTCTTTGTCAATGGTGATGCGTTTAGCACGACCGAGGTCAGCAAGATCCACGCTCTCCAGAGAAACACCAATGTCTTCGGTGATCACTTTGCCACCGGTTAGGACGGCAATGTCGTTGAGCATGTCTTTTCTGCGATCGCCAAAGCCCGGAGCCTTAACAGCAGAGACATTCAGTGTGCCACGCAGTTTGTTGACCACGAGAGTTGCCAGTGCTTCACCTTCAACATCCTCAGCGAGAATGAGAAGAGGTTTGCCACCTTTGGCAACTTTTTCCAGCAACGGAAGAAGATCTTTCATGTTGGCAATTTTTTTCTCATGAAGCAGGATGTAACAATCTTCGAGAACCGCTTCCATACGCTCGGCATCGGTTACGAAGTAGGGGGAAAGATAACCGCGGTCGAATTGCATTCCCTCAACGATTTCAAGGGATGTATCCATGCTCTTGGCTTCTTCAACGGTGATGACGCCGTCTTTTCCCACTTTGTCCATAGCTTCAGAAATGATCTGTCCAATGGCTTTGTCGCTATTGGCAGAAATGGTTCCGACTTGAGCGATTTCCTTTTTATCCTTGGTGGGTTTAGCCAACTTATGGATCTCAGGAATGATGATGCTGACAGCTTCTTCAATGCCGCGCTTGATATCCATTGGATTGGCACCGGCGCTGACATGTTTCATTCCTTCACGAAAAATTGCCTGGGCCAGAACGGTAGCAGTGGTCGTGCCATCACCAGCGTTGTCACTGGTTTTGCTGGCAACTTCGTTTACCATTTGTGCGCCCATATTTTCAAAAGGGCACTCCAACTCAATTTCCTTGGCGACCGTAACACCATCTTTGGTGATGGTGGGGGAACCGAATTTTTTATCAATGACCACATTGCGCCCTTTGGGACCCAAGGTGATTTTCACAGTATCTGCTAGCTGGTTAACTCCGGCTAGAATCTTATGTCTAGCGTTCTCATTATATGCAATTTGTTTAGCCATAAACGTGATTCTCCTTATCTCTTAAGAGATGTGAATGATTTTGTCGTTAATTGATTCGGGTGAAATTTAACCTACGATTGCAAGAACATCGTCTTCGCGCATCAATAGGAAA
>JAJDBI010000314.1 GCA_029261435.1 Nitrospinaceae bacterium | reverse complement strand
GGAGGCAACCTTAAAAATGCCTTTCTTCTGGAAGCAAATTTGCATGGCACCAACTTCACCAATGCCAACCTTGCAGATGCATATCTCGTCGATGCTAACATCGCAAAAGCGATCACCAAGGGAGCAAACCTGGAAAATACCATCCTGGCTTGAGCAGCATTATCTCTAAGCTCATTTATCTTCAGGTATAATTTCCGATGCGCACCGGAATCCCACATTCTCAAAAAAATCATTCGGATTGGCCTCAGTACGGGTGAATGCAAAACGGTAGGCATCTAAAAAATAATGCCCGGCTTTCTGGAACCCATTTCCTCGCAAGACCTTCAGTTCCCTGCCAAACCTGGAATTCGACTTTGTATTTCCAGGATAAGGAAGATACCAGTCCAGAGTCCATTCCATAACATTTCCCGATAAACCATAAACTCCATACAAACTAACATCTTCAGGATAGGCGGTAACCGGTGCCGTTTTTCGGTCCCCATCAATACCCAGGTTTGACTTGCCTTTAATAAACTCTTCTCCCCATGGATAAGGTAAGCCATCCGGACCTCTCGCTGACTTTTCCCATTGTGCTTCGGTGGGGAGTTGTTTACCGGCCCACATGCAATAAGACCATCCCTCCCACCAGGTTACCTGTGTGACTGGATGCGAGGATTGCTCCTCAGGAAAAGCACCATCCACCCAATGAGCAGGCCGATCAGTGAACTGTGTGGCTTTGAGGAATTTCAAATACTCCGCATTGGTCACTTCATAACGATCCATATAGAACGGTCCCAAAAACAGCTTTTGCTCAGGGTGTTGATCAAGATAAAGAGCTTTAACCGCTCCAATGTTTTTTTGTGTGCCTTCCGTATCCACCTTGTCCGTGCCCATGATAAATTCACCAGAAGGCACCAAAACCATTTCTTTTTGATCTCTCTCGGAAACCTTTACCGGAGTCAAAAGCTCTTTCTCACAGTCGCATGACTCACACCCCGAAAGAAAAAACAAAAGCAATATAAAAACAGCTGGGGTATAGTTTTTAAAATTAATGTGAGAATACTTCACCATGCAACCTCTTAAATTTATTAATAAAACCCTCGTCATTATATTCATTTTCATTGCAGGTGCCAGCTTTATCCCGTTAGACACCGCTAGTGCTTTCAGCGCATCTATATCCGAAAAAACTACCGGTGAGCCCTACCCTCATATTCTGAAGAAGCAAACTTTTGAGCTTAACACCAGAAACATTAAAGTACTAACATCTCAAGGAAAATATCTCTGGATGGGAACCGGACGGGGAGTCATCCGCTACGATACTCATACCCTCCAGGACTATGAAGTCTATGACAACCAAAACCATTTACTCAGCAATGGAATTTTTTCCATCACTTTTGATTCTCAAAACCTGCCATGGATAGGAACCTACGGCGGTGGACTCAGTCACCTTAACGTCGATCACTGGAAGAATTACAACACACCGCAAGGATTGAACGATGCCTTTGTCTACGATATAGAATTCGACAATAATATTCTTTGGCTCGCAACCTGGAGTGGCGTGAACCGAGTGACTGGGAATCCCTCCGAGAGGAAAAACTGGCAAAGTTTTACAGTGGAAAGCACTGAGGGTGGTTTGATCGATGATTGGGTTTATGCCGTTGAAATTGAGTCCGCAGAAAAAATCTGGTTCGGAACTGAGTCGGGAGTCTCTTCTCTGCACAATGGAAAATGGCAGGCCTTCAATCATAAAGACGGACTCGGAGCCTCCTACGAACAGGTACAACGAGAGAATCAGGGCACCATGTCGCTCTTTCAAGGCCAGCATCACTCCGCCCAGGCTTCTCCTTCTATTCCCAATTTACAGACTTCAGACTACCGCCCAAATTATGTGGTCTCCATGTTGCTGGACGAGAAAAACCGCTTATGGATAGGAACATGGGGAGGAGGTTTGAGTCTACTTGATACCCAAACGCTGACCTTTCGTAATTTTACGGTGAAAGATGGGTTGCCGGGCAACTTCATCCTATCTTTGAAACCAGATAAATCAGGAAATTTGTGGATCGGTACCAATGATGGACTAAGCCGGTTTGACGGAAGGACATTCCAGAATTTTTCCGCAATTAACGGATTAAAATCAAAATTCATTTTCAGCATTGAAGCCACTTCAGATCATTCTCTATGGATCGGTGGCAATGGTTCGCTGACAAGATTGATCCTTGCCCCTGAAACCGGCATTCCACTGAATATCAAATGACCCATCACAGTAAGAAGCGCAAAAGAAAACCTGGATATTGTAGTTAGTCCTCCTTAAAACTTCAGCTTTTCAACAATTTTTGACCTTGCAAAACTAATCCCAATAACATGTTCTTTTGAGGTGTAGCATCTTATAGATCATGTGGCTAAAACTTTATCAATTGTATTTAAAAAATTATGCACATCAATCGGTTTGGTTATGTAATCATTAAACCCCATATCTAGAGCCATTTTCATATCTCCACCCATAGCATCTGCCGTCAAAGCTATAACGGGAATATCTTTGGTTTCATTCAGAGTCTGAAGTTTTTTGAATGCTGTAATCCCATCCATGCCCGGCATATGAATGTCCATTAAAATCAAATCTGGTGTTTCAACTCTCGCTATTTCAATCCCATTCATTGCATTTGCTGCAGATAGAACCACGATATGGGAACGATAGTTAAGGATTTGCTCAACCATAATCACATTAGCAGGGATATCATCAATATAAAGTACTTTTTGTTTGCCATCAGTTGACAAGGGGATATCAAGAGACGTGGGTTCATCATTAACTGGCGGAGAAGCTATACGAACTTTTTCGGTCAGTGGCAAATTAATATAAAAAATACTGCCTTCCCCGAGTGTACTTTCAAAGCTGATTGTCCCTCCCATCAATTCTACAAGGTTTTTGGATATGCTCAATCCAACACCTGTACCTTCAATCTGATCATTTTCAGAGTCAAATCGCTCGAAAGGCATGAACAGCTTATCCTTCTTTTCATCAGGTATACCATTCCCAGTATCTTTGATTCCTAAGATCAATTTATCTTCCTGTTGAACTTCAAAAGAAATAACCACAGAACCGTTTGGACTGTTATATTTTATGGCATTTGAAATCAGGTTTAAGGCGACTTGCTTAAATCGAAGTTTATCAACTTCGACAATAAAGTTTCTATTTGGCACTTTAAGATACTCAATGGATACCATCCTTTGATCGGCCAAAGGTTTCGACACTGAAATAACGTTTTCTATAATTGGGACAATATCGACGGTTTCAATAGTGAGATTTAAATGTCCAGCCTCAATCGTTGACAGATCCAGCACCTCATTAATAAGCTCTAAGAGATGTTTTCCAGCTGAACTCACCTTTTCCAGACTGTCCTTCTGGATATCAAGCAAAGGATTCCGGGTATCCATTTGCAAGAGCTGAGTGAACCCCAATATGGCATTCATCGGTGTCCTCAATTCATGACTCATTCTGGATAGAAACTCAGATTTGGCAAGATTCGCTTTTTCGGCTTCTTCCTTTGACTGTCTTAATTCCGAGGTTCTCTTTTCAACTAATTCTTCCAGGTTATTGTTTTGCTCAATAATTTTTAGAGTTAAGGTTCGGAACGATTCTGCCAATTTTCCAATCTCATCTTTTGAATTAATTTCTGCAGGGAAGAGTATTTTCTTTTGGTCTAATTCCCCATGTTGAATATTGAAGGCCCAATCAGAAAGTTTTTGGATGGGGCGTGTGATTTTCTTTGCAATCTGGCTAAGAAAAATCAAAGAGAAAACCAATGCCAGACACAAAAACCATATTTCATACTTTTCCAACATGTTAAGAGTTGAATAAGCTTTTTTCTTCTCGACAGCCAGAGTAAGTTTCAAACTCAGTTCGGGAATGGGAGAAGTGAAAATAACCCAGTCTGTGACCTCACCTACGATCCTATTATTTTTCATGAACGAATCTATATTTTCAGATCCCACAACGATCTTCTTTTCATCAATAGACATTAAATAAAACATATTAATATCGTTCAGATGTCCAAACACATGCCTGACTAAATGTTCAATTGGCAGGTGCAGGCAAACAAATCCTTCAACATGACCCGAAAAACTCAAAAATTTAATGGATTGTAAAATCCAATCTCCTGCCTCTGACTCAATTAGCTGATGTATTATTTTTTGGGAATCGAAGGGAGGTGCTACCTGAATCGGGCTATTTAACTTCTCAATGCGTCTATTGTTGGATATGTGAAGGACAGGATCATTTTGAATTGTAGATAGGATAATTTCACGGTATTGAGGTTTTGCTTTTTGTATTCGAATAAAAAACCTTTCAAGTGAAGATTCAGCAGTCAACATCCCATCACCATCGTCAAAGTATCTCGATGTGAAGTAGTTCTCCAATGCCTTGTGAGAACCAACAATATCAAGGTTCGCTTCGATATCTGCAAGGTAACCTTCAATCATTGCAATATGACTATCTTTGCTGGATTCCAACTGGCGGTCCAAAGTAGACTTGATTTCGTCATTCACCAGGTCTGCAAACATCCACCCCTGAATTGATAGCAAAAGAAAAATCAGGAATGCGCCACTAAAAATAATTTTTTTCCAGATAGTCATAAATAAAGAATCAACATATTCATTGGAGCCGTAATTTGGGATACTTTTTGTTCCATAAAAGGTGCAGTGTTTTTCCTTCTTCAAGGTTGATTGTTCCTTGATTTGATATTATTTTCTGTCCATCCGATCCCCTGATAAAATCGATAAACATTTCCACTTCTGGCCTGGACTTGGTTTTTGAAGCAGTTATAAATAATGGTCGGAATAGAGGGAACTTTCCGGATGCTATGTTTTCTTTGCCAGGATAAATACCGTCTATAGACAGTATCTTTACGTCCCTTCTCTTGGCCGAACTAACCCCGCTTAATCCAAAGGAACGGGAGGAGTTCTCAACTTTGGCCTCAAGTGAATTTGTTGATTTGAAGAACAAAGAACGCCCCTTAAATTTATAATCTGGATCATTAAATATGAGCTTTCTGGCCATAAAACCCACTCCCGATTCTTTGCCCTCCCGAATACAAAGAATTATTTTCCCGGAATCTTTCCATCCCATATCAGTCCAACTCTTGAGCTCTCCGTTTAGAATATTTTTAATTTCCTCCAAAGATATATTTTCCACAGGATTGCTAGTGCTGGTAATTGGTACTAAAGCATCCCACCCGACATGTATCAGCCTGGCATTAACCTCCTGAGAATGAGTGCTTCCATCAGGCAAGATTAACCATAGTCTGCAACTACCACCTAGATCGGTTGTTCCAGCTGATGCCGAACGAATCCCTTTTGTTGCTCCTCCTCCCGACAACCTGATTTTCAACCCGGTTTTTTTCTCAAAAGCATCAGCCATCTCATTCATAAAAGCATGCTTTGTGATTCCGCAGCCTGCCCAGGAAAGGTCATTTGCAGCAACAGTACTGGTTAAAAATAAGGAGAGAAAAACCAACGCGAGTGAAATTTGTTTATACATGGGGTACTCTTACTCAGAAGGGTTTTAATTATATTCTTTTGTCAAAGACAAGGTTTATAATTAAGGATGAACCACTTGTTTTTTATGAGAGACAATTGTTTGATCTCTTATTGGCAAAACTCATGCAGCTAAAACCTTGCTAATTTCATCGAAAAAATCAGGTATATTCAGAGGTTTAGTAATATAACTCTTAAATCCCATATCCAGAGCCTTTCTAATATCTCCATCCATGGCATCTGCCGTCAAGGCGATGACGGGAATACCCTTGGTCTCTTTAGCCATCTTTAGTTTGCTAAATGCTTGCAGACCATTCATTCCCGGCATATGAATATCCATCAAAATCAATTCTGGATTTTGAGACTTAGCCAGTTCAATCCCATCAAAAGCATTTAAAGCAGAAAGAAACTCTAAGTCCTGCCTGGTATTAAGAATCTGTTCAACCAGTTCCAAGTTTGAAAGATTATCATCAATATAAAGAATCTTCTTTATATTACTCTTCCGAAAGGAAGGTTTACTTGAACATAATTGTTTCTCAGTTAGCGTTGACAAAGAATTATTATCCGAAGCAAGCACATCGACATAAAAAAAACTGCCCTCTCCGGCAACACTTTCATAGCCGATAGACCCTTCCATCAATTCAATGAGCTTTTGAGCTATTGTAAGTCCTATGCCTGTTCCTTCAATTTGCTCAGAATCAATATCAAAACGCTCAAAAGGCTTAAACAGCTTATCCTTTTTATCCTCAGCAATTCCATGACCGGTATCTCTTATTCCTATTCGCATCGTATTACCACCTTGTTTCTCGTAGGAAATGATCACAGAACCGTTGGGGTCATTGTATTTGATGGCGTTAGAGATCAGATTCAAAACTACTTGTTTAAATCGAAGCGGGTCTACATTCGCAAAAATACTGCCATCAGGAATTTTCTGGTATTCAAGAGATATGTTTTGTTCATCAGCCAACGGTTTGGAAATAGAAATAACTTCATTTAAAATATTAACAATATCGACACGTTCAACAGATAAGTCTATATTTCCAGATTCAATTCTAGAAATATCCAACACTTCATTGATTAGTTTTAAAAGATATTTTCCAGCTGAGGACACTCTCCCTATATTTTCCCTCTGATAATCAGCCAAGGGGTTTTGAGTATCTAATTCCAGTAATTGAGTGAAACCCAAAATTGCATTCATCGGAGTGCGTAGTTCATGACTCATACGTGATAAAAATTCAGATTTGGCCTTATTGGCTTTTTCGGCTTCGTCTTTGGCTTTAGCGGTAGCCACTTGATTCATCACTCTCTCAGTTACATTTTGGGATGCTCCTGTGATAGATATTACCTTTCCAGAATCGTTTTTTCTTTTGACAGAAAATGTCGAAAGAAACCACAATGGATTCCCATGAATATCAACCAATTCACATTCTACTTGTGTTGACTC
>JAJDBI010000313.1 GCA_029261435.1 Nitrospinaceae bacterium | reverse complement strand
GCCTTCGGTAACGTAACCGGCGTTGATGATCAGGTTTTGCAGGACACGCTGGATGTCCAACGGATTAAAAACCGTCTCCAAAGAATCTCCCTGGGATAGGACGTTGATGGTTACGTTTTGCAATTGTGGGTGTGTGGCAAGCCCTGCAACAGTTTCTTCTATAACTGGTAGAAGAGCATTTTTTGATTTTTTATATTCGGTTTTGATTTTTTTGACATGATTTAAACTGGAGTCTAGAAGTTCCATTAGATTTACTCGGACCTTTTGGACTACATCCTGACATTTCTCCATGTCTTCCAACCCATCGCGTTTTTTATGATTGGGATCGGTGCCACCCAGCAACTCAATAGTATCCTCAAGGGTCAGCTCAGCAAGTCCCAGGGTGCTCAGGTAATTTCGGATATCGTGAGTGAAAATACTCAACTGGCGCATGTCCTTTATCATTGTTTCGAGATCATTACGGACACGACCAGACAGTGTGCGCATGATGGCGAGGAGTGCCTGAGGTTCTGATGCCAGATAGGTGTGGAAATGCTCTTCATTGATTTCCATGAGTAGTGTGGACTGCTCTGCGCGAGCCGAAGCGGAACGGGCTTTGGATTCGATCAGCGACATTTCCCCGAGATATTGCCCGGGACCTAAAAGGGCTATTTGCTTGGGACCTTTGAAAACTTCTAGCTCCCCTTCGAGAATGAGGTACATGGCATTTTCAAGATCATCCTCATTGAAAAGAACTTCTTTGGGCGAGAGAGAAATTTCCCGGCAATGTTCGACCAACTTAGCCAGAGTAGACTCATCAAAGAAACTAAGCAGATCGGTCTGCTGTAACAAACGGATTTTCAGACTGTTTTCCATACACTAAATTACCATTAATTGCCCAGTCAGGCAACTATTCAGGCTTCTCCTGAGGCACTTTGGTGAGGCGGATGGCTGTTTCAACATGCTGGGTCTGGGGAAACATGTCGATCAACCGGATATCCTCAATTCCATACCCTTCGAGGCGTTCCAAGTCACGAGCCAGGGTGGATGGATTGCACGAAACATAAATGATTTGTTGTGGCTGGGCATCCTTGAGAGCCTGAATAACTTCTTCTGAACAGCCTTTACGGGGCGGGTCCACAACGAAAGTGTGAATCGTCTCATCCAAAGTTGAGGCATGTTCTTCCACCGTTCCGGTCAGGAAACGACAGTTTGAAACCCCATTAGTTTCAGCACTCAGTCTGGCATCTTCCATTGCCGGGGCAAACTTTTCAATCCCTACAATATTTCTACCTTGCTTCGCCAGCCACAGGGCAATGCCCCCCGATCCGCTATAGGCATCAATAATGGTTTGACCTTCCTCAGTCCATTGGCTGAGGAGAGCATAGAGTTTTTCAGCCTGTCCGGAATGAACTTGAAAAAAGGAGCCGAGGGAAAGATGAAAGGTTAACCCACCTAGATTTTCTTTGTAACGATTTTTGCCCCACAATACCTTATCTTCAGGGCCCATGATTACATTCGTATTTTGCTTGTTGACGTTCTGAATCAGCCCGACAATACCCAGCTTTTTTAACTCATTTTCATTGGTCAAGTCAGCGAGGAACCCTCTTGGGAACTTACCCTTGTAAGTGACCAGTCCTACCAGAGTTTCTCCTGTGGATGAGGAATGCCGAATGATCAATCCGCGCAGGAGTCCCCGGTAATTGCTTTCATTGTAGATAGAAATATCGTGTTTTTCTACAAGCTGACGCAGCCATTCCTTTGTTTCATTAATCTTTGGCAGGAGAATATCGCAGGTGGACGAGTCCGCGATATTATGTGAGCCTTCTGCGTAAAACCCGATCTGAGGTTTTCCTCCTTTCCCTGTAACTGCGAAACTGCCTTTATTGCGATATTGGTATCCGTTATCGGCTGGGATGATTTCAAGGTTTTCTGGGATTTCTATATGGGCGATACGTTGCAAACTGTCTTTGACGACTTGAACCTTAAACTGCAGTTGTTTCTCGTAGTTGAGGTCTTGGAATTTGCAGCCACCACATTTGAAAAAAACCGGGCAGGGGGGATCGACTCGGTCTTTCGACAATTCAATTCTTTTCAATATATCCACCACGCCAAAACGTGGAGTGATTTTAATTACTTTTCCGAGGACACGGTCGCCGGGCAGTCCACCCGGTGCGAACAGGGTGTAGCCCTCGTGTCGGCAAAGTCCATCTCCGCTGGAGGCCAGGGTTTCGATGTCCAGCTCAAGCCGGTCTCCTCTTTTTACCGGAATATTCAGTTTTAGCTTTGCCATGAAATAAAGATTTCTCCTGAGTAATTGGGGATAAAAAAATAAATCTGTAGAAAAATGTGGTTAGGGGGAAATGAGATCCCCCATTCTATTCAGCTTTCTACCAAGCTTCAAGAATTTTATTGCTCTATCTTCCAGAGACTTGCCTGTAGTGACCATTTTGCTTTAGATTCTATTGTTCCCGAATCTACAGACGATTTGTCCATTTTGATGATCCTATTTCCTTGTATTAGAAGCCTGTACCTAGCCGATTCGATTATAATGTCGTTTGTTAATGTGAGGGGTAATTTAAACTCCAGCGTTGAAAGAGAGTGCTATAATTTTCTGCTATGAATGATTGCATTGCTATATTCGGAGCCGTAAAGGAAGAAATCGCCGGTATCAAACAAGCCATGAATATTTCAGACCATGTACGTCTGGGGAAAACTTCGGCCTGGCCCGGAAAATGGGGAAAACAGAGCATTGTTCTGGTTCGGTCCGGCGTTGGTCGACAAAGAGCTGAGGATGCAACCCATCAGGTCATTGACCGTTTTAAACCTGGAGTTCTGATTAGTATTGGCTATGCAGGTGCTGTTCAGCCAGAGCTGAATGTTGGTGATATGGTGATTGCCGATACTATAATTGAAGAAAAAGATGAGGGGGAATACTCTCCCGATTCTGATTGGTTTAACCGTGCTAAAGATATCTCTTGTTCAGAAGGATTCATAGCGGTAGTGGGTGGATTGCTAACCGTCGATAACGTGATTCATGATTCTCTATCCAAGAAGGAATTAGGGGAAAATTATAGTGTTCAAGCCGTGGAAATGGAAACTTCGGCGATTGCCAAAGTGGCTGAAGAAAAAGAAGTACCCTTATTATCTTTGCGGGTGATATCTGACAGGTTGGATCAGGAACTTCTGGACAGCTCCTCATTTTTAGGGAGTGATGGCGAAATTTCGACCCTCAAGGCCGGGTGGTATGTGTTGACGCACCCGAGCTCCATCAAAAGTGCCTTATCACTTCGCACTCAAACCCAAATTGCGACTCAGGCTATGACAAGGTTTCTTTCTGACCTGTTGCAGTAATTTTGAATTGGTTCACGCATCTTCCGACACAACTTTGTTCCGGCCAGAATTTTTTGCAAGGTAAAGCCTTTGGTCGGCTTGGTCGATGATTTTTTCGATATTGATATCCTTTGTATACTCGCTGACTCCGAAACTCATGGTTATGTTGATCTCTTGTTCTTCATGAATAATGGGTTTTGCAGAAATCAATTCCCGGATTTTATTGCCATGTTGAACTGCGCCTTCTATATTTGTCTCTGGAAGTAAAAGTAGAAACTCTTCTCCTCCCCATCTTCCTACCTGATCCACTTCTCGTTTTTCTGTATTCAGGATATTGCTGATATTAATCAAAACATCATCGCCTGCGGCATGACCATAGGTATCGTTGATTTTTTTAAAAAAATCAATATCGGCAAAAAGAAGGGAGAAAGGTTTCTCATTTCGTTTGAAGCGCAGGGCTTCGTGCTCAATTTTTTTAAATAAAGTCCGTCGGTTGAACAGGCCCGTCAGGGAATCGGTTTCACTGTCCTGGATCAATTTTTTGATGGCGGCGGACAAAGTCAGGTGAGTTTTTACTCTGGCGCAAACCTCTTGAAGATTGAAAGGTTTGGTGATGTAATCCACAGCCCCAGATTCAAACCCAGCCAGTACGTCTTTGGGCATTCCCATGGCAGTAATAAAAATAACAGGTATGTCACTCACCTCAGGATTATCTTTCAGAAGTTTACACACTTCAAAACCATTCAGTCCCGGCATCATTACATCCAGCAAGATCAGGTCAGGTTTTAACTTTGGGGTGAGGTCAAGGGCCATTTCCCCATCGAAGGCGACTGAAATGTTATATCCATTGTTGGTCAGGGCTCTTTGCAGAACTAGAATATTTGCCCGAGTGTCATCGACAATCAATACAGTCATTGATTCCGGGGGAAACAATTTATCCATATTTAACATGCCGCTCTCTCCGTGAAGTCATATTTATCTACCCAATTACTTTGCCATAGACCACCCTTGGATGTGAATTTAATTAATGGCGATTTTTTCTTAAGAGAGAATTATTTTCCCGGAAACAGGAAGAAATTGACGCAAGGAAGGAAAAACCTGGACTAAAAGGAAAGAATTTTGACTCAATGAACTCTTGGAGAAAAGAAAAATACTGTTTGTTTATAATGAGTTATAGTGTTTTTTTTGGGAGAGATCTTATTGGCATGAAGATTGCTCTATAGATAATTGAAGATTCGAACTGGCACTGCCACCTCCAACGGATTGGGTTTACCTCCAAGTGGCCCAATCCGTGGCGTGCCAAATCGATGGCTAACAAGCTTTTCTCTCCGGCTCCCTACCAAGGGAGCCGCCCTCCCTCCCTCTTAAGGATGATTCTTCCCGAAATTAATTTAGTTTGAATATAAGATGTGTATCACTTCCACCCCCACCCGGTTTGGGTCCCCCTGTCAAAAGATGAATTTGGTTTTTCCATACAACAGAAGCCAGCCCGTGTCGTCCCGATGGCATAGAACTAAAGGTTTTCCATTTATTTGTTGAAGGATCATAGGCTTCATTTTCAACAAAGGTACCTTCTCCAGATTCTCCGCCAAAGACATGGATCAATCCGTTGAGTGCCTGGGAGGTTATTCCACTGCGTGCTGTAGGGAGGGGCGCATGGAGACTCCACTTGCTGGTTTTGGCATCGTAAACTTCATGGGTATTCAGGTTTTTATTGTAGTCGACATTCACTCGTCCACCAATGGCATGTAGTTTTTTGCCGATCATGGAAACAGTAAGGTGGTCGCGTGGGGTGGGTATAGGAGCAAGTGTTCTCCAGCTGTTTGTTTCAGGATCGTAAACTTCATGGGCAGAGGTGTTGACCAGATTGAACAGTTTGCGGTGTGCGCCTCCGATCAAATGAATCTTTCCGTTAATCACACCAGCTGCTAGTGCTCCGCGTGCAGTGGGCATGGGAGTTTTTACGGTCCAGCGATGAATTTCAGGATCATACTCGTAGTTCACATTGGAGGGTCGCCACGTACCCGAATCGAATCCGCCTATAACATATAGTTTGCCGTCCACTACTGTAGCGGTGGTGTGATGCAAGCCACGGGGAAGAGGGACGATTTTACTCCATGTGCCGGATTCCAGGTCCCAGACATCGACCTCTCTGGAAATTCCTTTTGGAGTGAACCCTCCCAGTAAATAAATTTTATCGCCAAGAAGTGCGGAAGAGGATTCTGTCCTTTTAATAGGAGTGGGGGCAAGATCGTCCCATATTCCGCCGGAATCAGCCTCTGAAATAAGAGGAAAAATAATAAATATTGTAAGGAGTGTGATGAAAAATCGTTTCATGATTCTTCCTCCATTTGGTGTGGGGCCAGTGAAAAATAACTATTGCCGCTGGCAGTGTCTTGTCTCGGCTTGATGGCTTTTTCTAACTACCTCGAACGATGTGATCCAAGGTGATTAACTGTTCCAGAAGTTCGGGGAGCAGATCGAGTTTCAGCATATTTGGTCCATCTGATAATGCTTGGTCTGGGTCTGTGTGAACCTCCATGAACAGGGCATCGCAACCCACCCCTACTGCGCCACGGGCGAGGTCGGGGATCATCTCTCTTTGTCCTCCACTCTTCGTACCCTGACCACCGGGTTGTTGCAGACTGTGGGTGGAATCGAATATCACCGGGTAGCCATAGTCGCGCATCAAAACCAGGGAACGCATATCTACTACCAGATTGTTATAGCCAAAGGTTGCTCCTCGTTCTGTCAGCAGGATGTTTTTATTGCCGCTTTCTTCAAGTTTGTTCACTACATTCTTCATATCCCAAGGCGCCATGAATTGTCCCTTTTTAACATTGACTGGCTTTCCAGTGCTGGCGGCTTTTACCAGGATGTCTGTTTGGCGGCAAAGAAATGCAGGGATTTGCAAAACATCAAGCACTTCTGCCGCAGGATCAACTTCCTCTTCTTTATGGACATCGGACAAAACAGGAATATCCAGGTCGGTCTTGATCTTATGCAGAATTTCTAATCCCTCTTTCAGTCCCGGACCACGAAATGATTGAATAGAAGATCGGTTGGCCTTGTCGTAGGAAGCTTTAAATATAAAGGGTACCCCCAGGTCGCTGGTAATGCGTTTCAGCTTCTCGGCGATGTCTCGGGAAATTTTTTCAGACTCAATCACACAGGGGCCGGCAATCAGAGCCAGAGGATTCTTCCCACCTATACTAAAGGAACCTGTAGAAATAGATTGGGTGACTTTGGGCGTGTTGCTCATTCGGGCCTCGGTGAAAGGGCGCTCTGAACTTCTTTGGAAATGGGGACGGGATGTGGTACTTCGGTCCGAGGCGGCAGTCCTTCTGCGGCCAGAAGACCCAGCATGATTTCGCGAACCTTTTCGTTGTTGCTGGCCTTATAGACAGTTGGAAACCCGTTTTCCGTGATTTCCGCAAGATTGATATCCGGGAAATCATCATTGAGAAGAAATACCACGGGAGTTTTCCGGAATCGTTTTTTTATATTCATCAAATGTTTGATCTCGTTTTTTTCTTTACGTGGAACAAACACCATCAAATCGCAGTTAATAAGCTCGGTTCTCTTAAAACAATCGTTGGGAGAAACGAACGTCATGACGGTAATAACTTCTTCACTGAGAAATTTTGCCATTTGAATGCGCTCGCCCCGGATAGGGTCAACGATGTAGACGGTTTTATAATCCATATAATTTTCCTGAAATTAAAATCATAACCAATTTTACCGAGTTTAACATTAAAAGGAGTATGGGTAACGTAAAATCACTTTCAGCCTGGATGAGAGGTTTGCTTTATTCAGTCCCCTGTGGAACAATAATGGAACGCATGGACGGAAAACTTCCGACAACCTGGTTCCCCTGATGAAAAAACAAATTGGTTTCCTATTACTGATTTTGTTTCTGGCCGTTCCCCCCGCCTATTCGAAAGATCGTGTGGTCGTCGTTAAACTTTCAGGGGCGATCAACCCTGCGGTTGCCGAATATGTTTCCCATGAAATCAGTCAGGCCAATGCCGAACAGGATGCGTTAGTCATTTTGCATATTGATACGCCCGGTGGACTGGATACTTCCATGCGGCAGATCATCAAAAAAATTCAGAGCTCTCAGGTTCCGGTGGCTTCGTTTGTTGCGCCGAGTGGTTCCAGAGCCGCTTCTGCTGGAACGTTCATCACTATAGGATCACATATTGCCGCCATGGCACCGGGCACCAATATTGGCGCTGCCAGCCCGGTGAATATGATGGGTGGGGGAGGAGAAGGCGAGCAGGCCAAAACCATGAAAAAGAAAGTGACCAACGATGCCGCGGCCTACATTCGTTCTCTTGCAGAACTTAGAAACCGCAACGCGCACTGGGCGGAACTGGCAGTCGTGAATAGCGTATCCATTTCGGCGGAAGAGGCTAGAAAGCTCAATGTCATTGATCTCATTGCCGGAGATGTTCAAGCTCTGGTGCTGGCTGTTGATGGGAGGGAAGTGCAGGTTACATCAGGTTCTGTAACGCTCCAGACCAAAAACCTGCAAATTGTTTATCACGAGATGAACCCCCGGCAAAAAATGCTGGATATAATTTCCAACCCTAATGTCGCCTACATTCTCATGATGATCGGCATGGTGGGCATTTATTTTGAACTGTCCAACCCAGGGCTGGTTCTACCCGGAGTGATTGGCGCGATCAGTCTCATTCTTGCGCTCTATGCCATGCAGACGTTACCGATCAACTACGCTGGACTTTTACTGATCCTGTTAGGTGTGATTTTATTTATCGCTGAAATCAATGTCATGAGCTATGGCTTGTTGTCCGTCTCCGGTGTGATATCGATTTTCCTTGGATCCACTATGCTGATAGACAGTGACGACCCTGCTTTGCAGATTTCACGAGCCATTCTATATCCAACGCTGGGACTGACAGTTGTTATGTCGCTAGGTATCGTTGCTCTAGCAACTCGTACCCGAAATCTCAAAAAACTGGGTGGGATGGAGGGGATGGTTGGTGAAACCGGCCTGGTTAAAGAAACGTTGAATCCGAAAGGCATTGTCCTGGTCCACGGTGAATTGTGGGATGCGGAAGCTGCAACACAGGTAGCAGAAGGGAAAACGGTTCGGGTCGATTTGGTAGAGGGACTTAAAATTAAAGTTACCCAGATTGAAAACACAAAAACGGATTAATAAGGTGACGTGGATTCAGTCTGCCGGTCTTCTGATTTTTTTCATACTGGCTTATGCGGCTTTCCTGCTGCTGTTTGAGAATAAAATTATTTTTCACCCTGCGCCCTATCCTGAAGGATATTGGAACCCAACATCTCTTGGGGTTCCAGCGCAGGATATTTATTTTGAATCAGAGGATGGAGTGAAACTGCATTCCTGGTTCATCCCCTCGCCGAACGCAGTCGCAACCTTGCTGTGGTTTCATGGTAATGCCGGTAACCTCAGCCATCGACTGGATAATATCCAGCGTCTTAAACGGCTCAATCTGAATATTTTCATTTTTGATTACCGGGGTTATGGCAGAAGTGAAGGTACCCCTGATGAAGAGGGAATTTACAAAGACTCTCGAGCGGCTTACAAACAGGTTCTTGCCATGGATGGAGTGTCTGTTGATTCCCTGTTTTTATTTGGTCGTTCTTTAGGTGGCATTTGCGCGGTAGAAACAGCTACGAATCATCCTGCCAGAGGATTGATTCTGGAGTCGGTGTTCACCAACTCGTCGGATATGTCGAGAACGGTTTTCCCGCTGATTCCTCTGGGTTGGGCGGTTCGATCCAAATTAGATGCCGTGGGGAAAGTTCCTCACCTGAAGCTTGCCAAACTATTCCTGCATGGCACACGCGATGAGATAGTTCCTTATGACCTTGGACGTAAATTGTTCGAAAAGGCCGGGAATCCTAAAACGTTTTACGCCATTGAAGGAGCGGGGCATAATGATACGTATATTTTGGGTGGAGTCGGGTATTATGATGCTTTGAGTCGGTTTATCACTGAAACTCTGAAAAACTCCAACAATAGAGGATGACCTGCGCGGAATTTTAGGTTACATTTTCTCCTGCGGTTTTTTTTTCAATTAAAAACATTGGGACACCTCGAAAATATGACAGTGCGTAAAGAAATCCTAAAAGATATCAAAACGGTGGTCATCAAGATTGGAAGCAGTGTTATTTCCAATCGGGATAAAGGCCGTTCTGCACTGGAATGCGGACTGAGCAAGGACTGGGTGCGTCATTATGCCCGCAAAATCAAGTTCATCCGCGATAAAGGCTACAATGTGGTTCTGGTCTCATCGGGTGCCATTATGGCAGGGCGTGAGCGTCTGGAGTTTGGCCGCGCCGATTTAACCATTCCTGAAAAGCAGGCCTGTGCCGCCATCGGTCAAAGTTTCCTGATGCATACTTATGAAAAAGCTTTCGAGAAAAAAGAATTGAAAGTAGCTCAGATTCTTTTGAGCCACGAAGATCTTAAAAATCGCACACGTTATCTGAACGCCAAGCACACCATCGAAGCTCTTCTGGAAAAGGGCGTCGTTCCCATCATCAATGAAAATGACTCGGTCACTGTTGAGGAGATTAAAATTGGTGACAATGACACCCTTTCTGCAACTGTGGCCTGTTTGGTGGATGCGCAACTTTTAATCATACTTTCCGATGTTGATGGATTGTATGACAAGGACCCTTCTCTGAAAGAGAAGGCAGGGGCTGAAAAAGCGCAGTTGATTTCCCATATTGCTAAAGTAAACGAAGATATCGAGCGAATTGCTGGAAAAAGCAATAACCGTTTAACAGTTGGAGGAATGATCACCAAGGTTCTAGCCGCCAAAAAAACCATGAGCTTTGGCATCCCCACGCTGGTGGTCAATGGACTGGACGAAAAGGTTGTTGAAAATATTTTCGCCAGTAAAGAAGTGGGAACTTTATTCTGGTCGGGAAAAGGCAAAATCCGTGATCGCAAGCATTGGATCGCCCACACCTTGAAACCTGCCGGAACATTGACCGTAGATGAGGGTGCCCGCAAAGCTCTGGTAGAAAGAGGGAAAAGCCTCCTCCCAGCAGGTCTGGTGAAGGTAAAGGGCAAATTCGAGTTTGGCAACGCCCTG
>JAJDBI010000312.1 GCA_029261435.1 Nitrospinaceae bacterium | reverse complement strand
GGCAGGGGTTCCGTGCGGGCTGGTCACATCTGATACTACGTCCCCCACTGGCATTTTTAAAAAATTATATATTACGTCAAGGATTTAGGGATGGTTTCTTAGGGTTATTTCTAGCTTTGTCGTTTGCTTTCTATACCTTTTTGAAATACGCCAAGACCAAAAGCACTTGATGTTTTTGGCTCGGGTTTTCTCTCCACTTAATCGAGTATTAAAATATGACAGAGTTGAGGCGTTTAAGATAAAATGAATCTGCGTTTAGGTTTTGCCGTTTACAGGATAACCCCAGAACTCGGTCCCTCCTTACGTTTCCCGTTTCATCATTGACGGACAGGTCAATCCAGGAATTCCAGAGGCTTTTTTCTTGAATAAAACACAATTAATGCTATTAATGACACCGGTCATTTTGTTTTCTCTTACGGTGCACGAATACTCCCACGGGAAAATGGCTTTATTGCTTGGTGATAACACCGCTCAGCGCCTTGGCAGGCTTTCGTTCAATCCTATACGGCACCTGGATATTCTTGGGGTGCTTTTTTTCTATTTTGTTGGATTTGGCTGGGCAAAACCTGTCCCTGTGGATTGGAGAAACTTTGAAAATCCACGCAAGGATATGATGTATGTGGCTATGGCGGGTCCTTTATCCAATTTAGCCATGGCGGTGGTGTGTAGTTTTTTTATCCGTTTGATATCGCCCGCTGACCACGAGATAATATTTGTTGTTTTAACGTATGGGGTGTTCATAAATGTAGCTTTGGCAATTTTTAATATGTTGCCGATGTATCCTTTGGATGGCTCCAGTGTTATCAAGGGAATGGTTTCCCATAATGCGGCAGAAAAACTGACCCGTCTGGATCGATTCGGGGCGGTTCTTATTTTGGGGATTTTTCTCCTCGACCAGTTTGCACATACCGGCATATTGGGCAAGGTGATTGGTTTACCTATTAATTATTCGGTATTATTTTTGACCCAGGAACAGTTTCCCATTATCCAGCAGGTTTTAATGGTCACCTTTTCCAGATAAAAAAATCAGAAAAATTTAATTAATGAATCGTAAGCGAATTTTAAGTGGGATGCAGCCTTCCGGAAAACTGCATCTGGGCAACTATTTTGGAGCACTCAAAAACTGGGTGAGCCTGCAAGATGAATTTGATTGCTATTTTTTCATAGCGGATTGGCATGCGCTCAGTTCACTCTACGAAGACCCACATCGCATCAAAGAGTTTTCTTTCGAAGTCGCGGTAGACTGGTTGAGTGCCGGGCTTGACCCTGAAAAAAGTACGATGTTTGTCCAGTCTGAAATTCCTGAACATACAGAACTTCACCTGATTTTATCCATGATGGTTCCTGTGCCCTGGCTCGAGCGAAATCCGACCTATAAGGAAAAGAAGGATGAAATTAAAAATGTGGATATGAGTTCGTACGGGTTTTTGGGCTATCCGGTTCTGCAAACAGCGGACATTGTCTTATATAAAGCGGACTATGTGCCTGTTGGTATAGACCAGGCACCGCACCTTGAGCTATCCCGCGAAATCGTCCGACGATTTAACAAGCTTTATAAGAAAAAAGTCTTCATCGAACCGGGAGCAAAAATTTCTGATATTCCCAAGTTGAGTGGTATTGATGGAAGAAAAATGAGCAAAACTTACAATAATGCTATTTTTCTTTCAGACGGAGAAAAGCAGGTCAGTAAAAAGGTGAAGGCCATGCTCACTGATCCGGCTCGTGCTCGACGTGAAGACCCCGGTGACCCTGAAGTGTGTAACCTGTACCCGTTTCATAAAATCTATTCGCCAAAAGCGATGCAGGATGAAATAGCATCCGACTGCAGGACGGCGAAAATTGGCTGTGGTGATTGTAAAAAGATGCTTTCAGAAACCATGCTTGAAGGTATGAAGCCGATGATGGAAAAAAGGCGGGATATTCTCACCCGGCCCGATGAGGTCAAACAGATTTTGCGAGAAGGTACTCTGAAGGCCCATGCCGTAGCCAAATCCACATTGGAGCAGGCAAAACAAGCAATGAAATTGAAGTAGGAGCTTTTGTTTAAATCTTATGGAAATTAAAGACACACTTAATTTACCCATCACGGATTTCCCCATGAAGGCCAGCCTGACCAAGCGTGAGCCGGAAATGTTGGCTCAATGGGATAAGGATGAGCTTTATAATAAAATCCGCCAGTCAGCCAAAGGCAAGCCTAAATTTGTTTTTCATGATGGGCCGCCTTATGCCAATGGTCATATTCATATGGGCCATGCCTTAAACAAACTCCTAAAGGATTTTATCGTCAAAATCATGAGCATGAAGGGGTTTGACTCTGGGTTTATACCCGGATGGGATTGTCATGGTTTGCCCATTGAACATCAGGTAGGTAAAAAGCTTAAAGAAAAAAAACTGAGTTTGGAAAAGTCAGAAATTCGCAAGCAATGCAGGATTTACGCGCAGGAGTTTGTCGATATACAGAAGGAAGAGTTTCAAAGGCTGGGAGTGCTTGCGGATTGGGAGAACCCTTACCTGACAATGAACTTTTCCTATGAAGCGACCATTGTGCGGGAGTTCGGAAAATTTGTCGAAAAAGGACTTGTGTATAAGGGGTTGAAGCCGGTTCATTGGTGTACCTCCTGTCAAACAGCTTTGGCTGAAGCCGAGGTTGAGCATGCGGACCATACTTCGCCATCGATCTATGTCAAGTTCCCGGTTCAGTCGGGAATTCCTGAGAGTATGGCAGGGTTGAATCAACTCTCTATGGTTATCTGGACAACGACCCCTTGGACTCTTCCTGCTAATCTTGCTGTCTGTCTGCATCCAGAGTTTGTTTATGTAGCCGTCAGTCATGGAGATGAGACCTATATTGTGGCAGAAGATCTGTTGGCTTCTCTGGTTGAAGAATGGGAAATGACAGATTATAAAGTATTAGCATCTTGTAAAGGTGCGGAATGGGAAAATGCTGTTTGCCGTCACCCTTTTATAGATCGCGAGTCCAAAGTCATCCTTGGCGATCACGTGACTCTGGAGCAGGGCACAGGTTGTGTCCATACGGCACCGGGACATGGGCAGGACGATTATATCGTCGGCCTGAAATATGGTCTGGAACCTTATAATCCTGTCAATAATGCCGGAGTTTTTGTCCCCGAGGTGGAACATTTTGGTGGGATGTTTGTCCGTAAGGCCAATCCGGAAATTGTTGAAAAACTCAGGCAGGATGGTTCTTTAATCCTCGCAGTGGATATCAAACATTCCTACCCACATTGCTGGCGTTGTCATCAACCTATTATTTTCAGGGCAACGAACCAGTGGTTCATTTCAATGGATAAAAAAGATCTGCGTAAAAATGCTCTGGCAGGCATTGACCGCACTAAGTGGATTCCACAATGGGGCCGGGAGCGAATTTACAGTATGGTCGAAAACCGACCCGACTGGTGTGTTTCCAGGCAAAGAGCCTGGGGTGTCCCGATTACATTGTTCACCTGTGACTCCTGCGGAGATTTTGTAAATTCTAGCGAACTGTTTCAAAAAATTGCCGAAGGTGTGGAACAGCATGGGGCGGATTTCTGGTTTGAAGCTGAAGGCTTATTACCGGAAGGAACAGTCTGTCAATGTGGGGGCAAAGAGTTTTCCAAGGAGAGCGATATTCTTGATGTCTGGTTTGATTCCGGTGTCAGCCATGCGGCTGTTATCGAGAGTAACCCGGACCTTCACTGGCCAGCAGACCTCTATCTTGAAGGCAGTGATCAGCATCGAGGGTGGTTTCACAGTTCATTGCTGGAATCAATCGGGACAAGAGGTACGGAGCCTTATAAGTCGGTATTGACGCATGGTTATGTGGTGGACGGGAAGGGTAAGAAAATGTCCAAATCCGCCGGCAATGTGATTGCTCCTCAAAAAATCATTGACCAGTATGGTGCGGAAATACTCCGTCTTTGGGTGGCGTCTGAAAACTATCGCGAAGACATTCGCATCTCCAATGAGATTTTAAAGCGTCTGACAGAATCATATAGAAAGATCCGCAATACCTTTCGGTATCTGCTGGGGAATCTTCATGACTTTGATTATGAGAAGGACCATGTACCTGTTGACGAAATGCTCGAGTTAGACCGGTATGTAGTTCATCGCTTTAATATTTTAAGGGATAAAATATTAACCGCTTATGAGAACTATGAGTTTCATGTGTTTTATCATTCGTTCTCAAATTTCTGCATCGTCGAGTTGAGCGCATTCTATCTCGATATCATTAAGGACAGGCTCTATACTTATCCGGCTAAGTCTCAAGGGAGGCGTTCGGGCCAAACAGCCCTGCATATTCTTTTGATGGGAATGGTGCGTTTGATGGCC
>JAJDBI010000311.1 GCA_029261435.1 Nitrospinaceae bacterium | reverse complement strand
TCAAAAACTGTTTTATTTGCAAGTAGCTTATAGTCTTGAAAAATCACCCCAATGGATCGTCTTAAAGTATGCATGTTTCCCGCATCCAGCTTGCCAACATTGATACCCTGTACTAAGACCTGACCTTCCTCGAAATGTTCCCACCCAAAAAGAATTTTAAGAATGGTAGTTTTTCCCGCACCACTCGGACCCGTCAAAAACACAAACTCTCCTTTTTCAATCTTAAGAGAGAGATCATCCAGCGCTGGACTGCCACTGCCATATTTTTTAGTAACATTGAATAACTGGATCATACTTTGAATAGAGTTATGTTGGAAAATTCAGGTGGTAAAAAATTGAAGAACTGTAAAACGTAGTTTACCTAAAAACTTTAATCTTCAGGTTTGACTAAAAACTCATCGTGCTCATCAGCTAGAACAAAGTCTGCGCCGAATACATCTTCTGTAGCATATTCCTTGGGAAGCATTGAAATCATACCGAAACCGTAAAACTGTTTGATCTGATCGTCTGATAAAAGATCGAAATTAATATAGGTTTTTACGATCAGGCGGGACTCGATCAAGTCATACGCAAAAACCCCATCTGGGCAAGTTAAAAAACCATCATTTTCCCCATATGTGGACAAAGCATCATTAAAAAATGCGTCCAACGTGATGATACAGTTTTCGCTAGACTTTGTTCTTTCGCTGAAACGGTCAACGCAATGGGTAGTATAAAATACTTGTGGATGGGAAAAGGATTTGACCAGCTTTCCTTTATCGGTAGATTCAGTATGCACCGGGGAAACTACAGTACAAAAACCATTTTTTGAGAAATCGATCAGCACTAATACATCTTTGCCAAACCGTTTGGCGACTTTACGGGTCACCTCACTTATAAATTTCTGTCTTTTTCGTAGAGAAATTTTACCGTTACTTTTGAATTTCTTCTTAAATTCCTCTTTCAAAAAATTTTCTATTTGCGCCTTTTTAAATCTGAAATGTCTGTCGTCACTCATCATCAACCTTTATAGACCTATAATACTGTAAACAATTATACAATATAGACATGGACAGTAAAAGCAAAGCTTTTTCCAACTTATTGTATTTATATGTGATAACCCTTGATTAGCAGTATGTTCTGACAAGAAGGCGTCAGGCTTAAGAGAGTTTATGAGCTCAAAGGTTTTGAAAACTTCAAAAAAGTATTATGAGTCGTTAGATTCTGGCTTATGAACTCTGGGAAAGATTCGAAAAGGATAGTGATCTGTCTACAAATTTTTTAGTATATGGATCTGTTGTAACAATGATTAATGTCCAGGGACAGTCTTGGGAACAAAGGTGGTGAAGAAGAGGTTCTCGAATATTTCCGGGTACTTCATGAAGAGCCCCATCAAGAATCAATAGAGAAGGACGAGTGATAATAGCTCGTGCCAATAACACTCTAAGACGTTGGCTGGGAGTAAGAGCCTTGCCTCCCTCCTGAACAAAAGTTTCTAAACCAAGAGGCAATTCCTCAATCTCCTTATCTAATTGGGTTAAATCCAAAGCCCAAAGCAAATCTTTAGACTCCATATTTGGACGCCCCATCATTATGTTTTCAGCAATTGTCCCTTCAAACAAGGTAAAGTCTCGTCCAAATACAATACCTCGTTCGGCTCCTATTTGCTCAAGAGAAAGGTTTTTTATATCGACTCCATTGTACCGTACGACACATTTCGAAGGTTGTTCCAATCCAGCCAAAGCCCTTGATAGACGGTGACGTTCCGATTCTGTTGGACTTATCAAGACCAACTTTTCTCCAGATGAAGCTTCAAAACTAAAGTCTTTAGATAATGGCTCCGAGTCTGTCCCCCCGTTCCACTTGCTCAGTTTAAGGTGCAACCCACCTGCATCAGGTTTAGGAATAGAAATATCTAAACCCTCATTAGTTCGATCTTTAGGAAGAGCAAATAGATGATCCAGTTCCGACAGCGCCGTAAAAAAATAGTATATGACGTAGGAACGTTTTACAACGGAATCAATTTTTAGCAGAAGACTGGCAATGATAACTTCCGCTGCAACGAGCTGACCCAAGGTTAATTCATCCTGGCTGAGCAGCCATCCTGCAGTTCCAAGCAGTCCGGTATGGAGAATTACTTGAAGGGTAAGCGAACCGATGTATTGACGGAGGAGAACACTGAATCGGGATTTCCTTGCCTGAATATAATCTGCAGCCAAACCATCCGCTTTACGTAAAATATAATCGGAACAATTCGTGGCCTTGAACTGGAAAAAGTTGTCCGCGACTTCCTGAAACCAATGAAAAACCTCGTATTTTGCTTCCGACATATATATTGTTCTACGCAACCCTCCTTTTCCTAAAATTGCAATCATAAGGATGGAAACAACCAAAGCTATATCGAAGAAAATGAAGTATGGATGGTACAAAGCCAGCAATAACATTCCGATCAAACCTCCAACTACTACATTGATCAGGTCGATTAAAAGACTGGATATGGATCGTTGTAAAAACACTGTCTCAAAGAAACGGTTAATATAGTTTGATTGGAATGTATTTTCCTTAAACTTTGGCAGAACCCTTGCCAAGTATAATACCAAACGGACAAAGACTCGTCTCTCCACCATATCGGATGCGTAGAATTGTAATACTCTAAATATTCCAACAATAAATAGTATTACAGCCATAATGCCCACAAGAGTGGCTACCATCAAAGGAGACACCGAGAACGCAAAAGTATTCACCAGTTCCTGAACAGTTATAGGAATGATGAGTGAAAACAAACCAACTGCAATTGCATATGTGAAAACCGGTAGGATAATAGAACGCTCCTGGCTCAAAAAGGAACCAAGCAAATCCAGGTTTTTTCTAAATGTAGGAATAGTTTGAGTCATCTTATTAAGATCCTTTCACCTTTTCCACATCGGAACTTGAGGGTAATAACCCCACTACCCATTCACCGGTCGACCATTGATAAAGTGCCTGCGCTTTTTGATAGTCGGCCATTGCTGTAATCCATTCCCTTGCAGCGTTCAAAACATTACGCTCCCGCATATTGACAATGAGTAAACTGGTGGAGCCAAGTTTGAACCGAGTCCGTTCACCCTTCTCTAATTTTTTCGCTAAAAGAAGAGACTTTTTCGAAGCCTTTATACGTTTCTCCGCCCTTGTTATCGCTGAATGGGCATTTTCTACATCCAAACCAATTTTTCTAAGCTGATAACGCTGGAGCAACCTGAGGCGTTGGGCTTTTCCTGTTTCCTGGAGAAGTTCTCCTCGTGCTTTACGTTGATAAAATGGGAAGCTCAAACGAACGCCAAAACGATATCCCAATCCTAAAACAAATTCTCCAGGTTTCCTTGTAGGCTCAGCTTCAAGTGATAGATCAGGAAGCAAGTTGTTTTCAGCAAGTTTTAAATCGATTTGATTCACCTCGGCCTCCAAACTCACCATTTTTAATTCAGGACGGGCATTTGCAGCGCGCTGCTTCCCTTTTTCTAAAGCATGTAAGGAGTATATTTTTTGCGACGGTGGAAATAAGGGCGCCTTATAAGTTTTTGTAAATTGCAGACCCTCGTTTTCCCATAAGAATAGAGCAAGTTTTAACTGCTCCTCATCCACCTTTCGCTCAGCCTTAATCAACCCGTCTCTTCTTCGCTGAACCTCCTGACTTGCTTCATCAACATCGAACATTGCAATGGATCCAGCGGAACCTTGCTTCTCTAATTGAGATAATCTCTCCTCAGCAACCGCAACAGCCTTTCTTTGAATTTCCATAAATTTCCAGGCCGCGACCCAGTTCCAATACTGTGTTGCCGCTCCGAAATATAATTCCTGCCTCGTTTGTTGAATTTCTAAACTGGCCTGCTTCTCCGCCAGATTTGATTTTTTTAAATCTGCATGGGCAGGGTTCGTGTTTAATCCCCGAAGGAGAGGAATTGCAATTCCCAATAAAGGTTGATTGGATCTGCCAAGACCCAAATCTGCAACGCTCACATCTCCAATTCCAGCTCGAAATCCCGCAAACCCTCTAACTCCTGATTTATGTGTCATTTCCACAAAAGTGTCATTAAACCCTACGCTTTCTGTAGAGTTCTGCTTGGCCAATCGTTCCAATTCCCAATCGTTGACAATAGTGGGTTCAAATTTTCCCAAAGCTTCCAATATTTTACCGTTGGCCACCATTTTTTCCGTTTGGCTTCCCTTTAATAGAGGATGTCCTTCCTCCACCCGGGTTAAAACGGATTGAAGGGTCAGAATGGATGATGGTTCTATATTCAACGATATTTCGGTTGTATCTTTAGCGAAAGAAGTGGCTCCTAAATCCAGAACCAACAACCCTGTAATCACAATTTGGTAAACTCTCTTCATGCTTCCATCCTCCGTTATTTATTCAAAATCGAATAAAATCATGAGATACATCCAAAATTTATTTACCCGGCCTTCCAGCTTTTGGCAGGAAAACATCTTTAAAAGTAATAGTTCCTGAATTGTAATCAGGAGGGAACAGGTTAAAACGACGCCACATTTCATACCACAATGGGACGCGATTTAAGATTACCCAACCCATTACTTGCGTTCCCTGTCGCACATGTAATTGAGGTGGCCATTCTCTACGATGGGTTTCTGGGGCCACCCAAAAACGAAATTGGCCATTGGCCGAAGCAGATTGATCGACAACTTGAATCCGGCCATCATAAGTTCCAGCCATTAATTCCGGCCATGCAGCCAATGGAATTGCCGGAACTCCCTGAAAGAGTATTCGAACCGGTCGCCCGGTTTTCAATAAAGGGGCATCAATGGCATTTGCCCACATTTCTATTGCTGGCGATGATTCTTTGGGTACAATCGTGAATAACAAATCTGCAGGATGGACAATTTCACCCAGACCGACGGGTGTCAAGCGAACCACCGTTCCATCAACAGGTGCAAGGATTTTGCTTGCGATTTGCCTTTGAGTCGCATTGGACCGAGTCAACGCCAAATCGGCCAACTCCTTTGAGACCTTGGCAGCTTCGCCGATAGCAACAGCTCGTTTTGATTTCATATCCAACAACTTCTGCACCAATTCAGCATCGATTTTATTACGCTTGAACCCCAAAGCTGCACGTGCCTCCTGAGTTTCACTGAGTTCCGCTGCTGCACCTTTTAGGTTTGCATCGGTCTGTGTGGCCGACTGAATTGCAAGCTCTAACTCACGCTTTGAAATCAATCCTTCTGCCTCTAATTCCTTGGATCGCTGAAGATTCAACAAGGCTGTTTCTTTAGCAATTTTGGCAGAGATCTTTTTTTGTTCTTTGCTTAAAGTTTTATTATCAGCTTCTAATACCCTTGCGCCTGCTGATGAGGTAGCGGCCTGAGCTAAAGAAGTCATCTCTTCAATACGTTTATCAATAATGGATGCACGTTCTAAAGCAGTCTGTCGTTTTTGTTTCAGTGCTTTACGAGCTTGATCTAATCTTATAAGGAGGTCGGGTGCCAAAAATTCAGGATTAACATCACCCAATTTTAAAACCAAGTCTCCCTTCTTGACCGAATCCCCTTCATGTACAAACCATTGTTTAAGACTTCCATTGATTTGTGCATGGACCTCTTGCGGGCGTTCTACTGCTGAATAGGCTGAAAGTTTTCCTTGTACGGTAATTGTTTGCGTCCAAGGGACAAAAAGCAAAGTCACCGAAAATATTATAAAAATAGTAGTCGCAAACCATGCCCATCCACGAAGTCGGCGAGGAACATTGACTAAAGTTTGAGAATTTAGCTGCATATCATTAGGCAAAAAACTAGCGGACAAAAAACCTCGGTTTTGATTTTGTTTCATCTCGCTTTTTTTTTCGGCCATATTGGACTTATTATTCATTCACTAAACTCAAACTTAAAATAAAGGTTTAAGCATCATTAATTATGTTTGTTTTTCAGTACTTTACGGAATATTTATGGAATTCCATTAGGGTCATTGCCCCATGTGAAACCAGCCTTATTCTGAGTTTAATCCAGCCATTCTATTCTTCCCGTATCCGAACAATAGAATCCTGCAATAATCTGAAGAGACTTGTTATCAACTTTCTCTCTAAACACCTCACTAAACCCCAAAATATCTTCTGTTGTCAGCCGTGTATGCATTTTGCTAACGGCATCAACCGATTTTTCCTGTACGGCCTCGATGGCCGGTTCCAGTCCCTTTACAAGGCCAGGAAGATAACTTAAAAATTTCTCACCTTTCAATGCCGCTTGAACAATTCTGCATTGGTCATGTCCCACCATTACAATCAACGAAATGTCAAAATTTTGGACCGCATATTCGAGTCTCACAAGATTTCCGTCATTGATAAGGTTTCCCGCCACCTGAACCACTATCAAGTCGCTTGTACCACAGTCAAAAATAGTTTCGGGAGACACTGGTGAATCAAAACAGGTGACGACTGCGGCAAAAGGCTTATCTTTGCAAACTACTTCCGCGGACTGCTTGAGGTTATTTTTTGAAGGGTTTAAAATTCTACATACATAGCGTTGATTCCCCTCCTTCAATATTTCCAACGGTCCCATCTGGTAGTTCTCCTTTTTGAGCTTTGTATTCTTAGATACATTATTATAATTTAAGTTCCTTAAATGTTTTTATGATATACTTTATTATATTTAAACTATTGGATTCGGCATGATTTGGCTAAATTACCAACGATTACGATATTTTCAGAGTGTCGCGCAGGAGGGCAGTATTGCCAAGGCCTCGGAAAAATTGAATTTAGGGCAACCTGCCATTAGCATTCAAATCAAACATTTGGAAGAGGAAGTAGGGTGCGATTTATTTGAGAGAAGAAACCGAAAACTTGTTCTAACCCAAGCCGGGCAGGTAGCCTTGGAATACGCCAATCAAATATTTAGCTTGGGAAATGAATTGACAGAAGTATTACAGGCAGGGTCTTTTTTGCGAAAGGTGCATTTAAATATTGGGGTATTAGACAGCATCCCAAAAACAGTCATTCAACACCTGACCGATGCAGCTTTTTTGTGGGGGCCCTGTACAGCAACTGTTTTGGAAGGAACGGGTGATTTATTATTTCGGGAATTACTGGCTCATAAAGTCGATCTCGTTGTAGCCGATTATCAACCGGACGTTGGAGATTTTCGTCGTTTCTTTATTCGATCTTTAGGCCGTCATCCGATTTCAATTTTTGGAGCTCGAAGTTTTCGCCGTTTAAAGGAAAATTTCCCAAAATCTCTTCAAGGACAACCCTTTTTATTGCCAACCTTTCATAGCAAGCGACGCCACGACTTGGACCATTTTTTCAAGACCAACCAGATTAATATTGAGGTCGTCATGGAAACTCAAGACACAAGCGTTCAGAAATTAATGGCTATTCGAGGAATGGGACTTGTAGCTCTGCCGAGGTTTGCGGGTCAATCTTTTATCAAAGGAAATAAAATGCTGGAACTGGGAAACCTGGAGGGAGTCTATGAAGATTTATTTATAGTGTCTTCACCCCGCACAATTGTCAACCCCGTGGCGGATTACCTTATGAGTCATAAGCTTCCTAGTTTTGAATAAATTTGTTATAAATAGCCGTATTATCCTGACAGTTAACCACCGTTGAATATCGTGCTTTTTTTTCAGTTTTGCCAGGAACGCAAGAAAAAGGCTATGTTAAAATAGACTTATGAACCCAACTCCACGTATATTCATAATGCTCCTGGGAGCAACTCTCTTGTTTCATACCACGCTAAATTATATGGAGAACAATATAGAGGAATTTGAAACCGTTCCCTTACCTCCCAAAAAAATCAAAAAAATCAGCACCAACAATCCCATTATCAAGATTGATGCTAAAGATAGAAATGCCTGGATGCTGGTGGAGTTCAGCTCAGGCAAAACCCTGAAACTTTCTGAAGCCGAGGCGGAAACCAGCAAACTAAACCAGACAAACTGGGACCTGGCGTTCAGCCGAACAAAAATCATCAGCAATGGTGGAAAAACCAACCCTTCAGGAAACACCGGGATCATTAACCTCGGTCTCGTCAACTTTGATGATATTCGAACTGCACCAGAAACGGGCTATGTGCAGGACCACCGATCACTGGGCAATTTAATCAACAAGGAATTAGCAGGTTGGTACAATTACCGAACACGGACCCACAATATAGAGTCCAAAAGAAACGTTTACGCTATGAAGCTAAATAATGGTGCCTTCATGAAAATGCGGATATTGAATTATTACTGTGGCCAAAAAGATGAAGAATGTCGCTCCATGATGTGCACCCGGGAAGAAGCTGCCTGCTTAACCGTTGAATACCTTCTAGCTGAACCCGGCTCCAAAACATTTACCGACACCCGTCTTGCAAAAAACATCCAATCACCAGAAAAAATCATTGAATAAACTATTCCCTATTTTACTCGCTTCAATATTATTTTTTTCCTGCCAGAGCGAAAAGCATATAGGAATGATACTTATCCCCCAAGGCAGGTTTACGCTGGGGCTCAACCCTCAAAGTAATCTCCTGCAATTCATGTCGGACAAAACATCTTCCCTCAACGCCCAGCCAGAGCAACAGTATTTTTTAAAAGCATTTTATATTGACAAGTTTGAAGTCACTTATGAAGAGTTTATAAAATTCAAACCTCTGGCCAAATATCCTACTCGACAAACAAATCTGGCTGTTAGTGGAGTCAGCGGCCATGAAGCCGAAGCTTATTGTCTTTGGGTCGGCAAACGTCTGCCAACAGAATATGAGTGGGAAAAAGCCGCGCGCGGCAATGACAATCGAATATTCGTTTGGGGTAACGATTTTGAAAAGGGCACTGCGAACTTCGGTAAACAAGTTCTGCCAGTAAACTCTCTCGAAGGAGATATCAGCACTTACAGCATTTGGGGAATGAATGGGAATGTCTCGGAATGGACTTCAAGCTGGTATCAACCCTATCCCGACTCTACCCACCAGGATAAAAATTACGGAAAAAAGTACAAGGTCACCCGTGGAGGTTCTATTCATAAGCGTGAACACGGTTTTATGAAAGAATTCACAATGCTACCCTACCGAAACATATCACCCCCTGAAATGAGGTTCTGGGACACCGGCTTTCGTTGCGCAAAATCTGCCTGACCTTTTTAGTCCGCCGCACCGTCCGGTGAAGGAGGGTTCGACTCTTTAGGCGTGGGGGAAGGTTCCCCTCCCAAGTCCTGGTTTTCTCTCACGAAAGGCCTTGGTAACGGAGGCATGGGAGATTTGATATTGCCAGAAATATCACCTGTTGAAAATTCTGCGGGTTTTGAGTTGCCATCATTTTTCGGTTCCGAAGCATTACCATCAACCGGCACACCTTCAACCTTTCTCGTAGACTGTCCTGGGCGTCGACGTCTTCCTCTTTGAGGGCCACGACGTGCAGCAGGTCGACGGGCAGGTCTTCTTTTAGAACCAGACTCTGATCCCTCTACTCCCTTATTTTCTACCTCTTCCGACCCACCTTCAACTTTTACAGCTGGCTTCGTGATTTCATTTTCGCTAGCAGGCCGGGTAGTTTGGCCTTCACTCGCCAGGACTTCGTTTTCATTAGTTGGTTTAGTTGCATCACTTCTATTTCGGGGTGATCTCGACGTTCGACCTCTGCTGGGTCTCGCTGTTCGACTTCTACCAGTAGACCGAGGTTTTTCGGTGGTTTCAGACGACTCTACAGGTTTGTCTTCCGTTTTGTCACTCTGAACGGTTTCAGTCTCCCACACTTCTGACACTGTGTATTTGAAGTTATCATAGGCAAGACCGGCCTTGATCTGGAATTGAAAATCGACCATATGTTTGGACTTTATCTCTGCCAAAATAGCTAGTTTATTATTAAGAATGTAATTTGAGATTTCAGGAGATATTTCCAAAGTCAAAACTTTCACTCTTACTGAAGCTATGAGCTCATGAATTTTTCGTAGAACATTCAGGATTATGGAATCCACTGAACGCACTAACCCCGATCCGGCACAAGTTCCGCACGCCTCAAAAACGCCTTCCTTGACAGGGGGTGATATCCTTTGTCTCGACATTTCGAGCAAACCAAATTTTGAAATTCGGGCAAGATTGATGCGTGCTTTATCCGTTTTACACCATTGTTTCATCTGCTTTTCAACAGCCGCCTTGTTCTTCTTTTGAAACATATCGATAAAGTCGATGACAATAAGCCCGCCCAAGTCCCGCAACCTGAGTTGACGCGCAATTTCCTTGGCAGCTTCAAGGTTCGTTGTCACCGCAGTCTCTTCGAGATCCAAGCCTCCTTTTGTTTTGCCGGAGTTGACGTCAATAGAAGCCATAGCCTCTCCTATATCAATCACAATGGAACCGCCAGAAGGCAAAAAAACCGTGCGCTGGTATATCGATTCAATCTGCTCCTCAACATTGTATTCAGAAAATAGAGGCTTTGTTTCTTTATAAAGTTTAACCAGGTTTCGGTTACGTGGCATGACCAGCTTTATAAAATCCTTTAAGGATTTATAAGCCTCTGTGCTGTCGACAATGATCTGAGAAGTATCACTGCTGAAATGATCCCGAACCGTTCTAACCACCAAATCCGGTTCCTTATAAATTAAAAATGGACCGGGTACTGAGTCATTTTTCTGAGCATCTTCAACTTTGTTCCAGATTTTCAACAACATCTGTAAATCTTTTTGCAGTTCAACCTTGGTCTGCCCAACCCCGGCGGTACGAATGATCACTCCCAAATGTTCCGGTAATTCCAAATCGGCAACGATGTCCTTGAGTTTTTTTCTTTCACTTTCATCCTCGATTTTACGAGAAACAGCACTTCCCTGCCCCTGCATCAAAACCAAAAATCTGCCCGCCAAACTCATCGCATTCGTCAATGATGGACCCTTGGCATCCCTGCTCTCTTTCGCTACCTGAACAGCAATACGCTGACCACGAATTAGAACATCCTGGATGCGAACCTTCGCCTTTTTTTCGCCTGTATGAACATAGGACTCTTTCATGACATCTTTAAAGGGTAAAAAACCGTATTTCTTACCACCAAAATCGACAAAAGCCGCCTCGATGGAGGGTTCAACCCGGTTGATCACTCCCAAATAAATATTCCCTTTAATTTGTTCTTTCGAGGAATGTTCAACGATGTAGTCATCGATAATATTATTATCGAGAACAACGGCTCGGCACTCTTCAGGATGCTGAGCATTGATCAACATTACTTTTTTTGCTGATTTGGTTTTTCTCATTAGAAATTCTTCCTGACTTTTTTAGCAGGGTGTACCAACGGTAGGTATCGAGGCCGGGCAAAACATTCAAAAGGTTGATATATCGAAATTTAACCTTTATAATTCAAATAATTATACGAAAACCTTGTTTTTTTGCCGGTCGGAATCACAGTTTATCGGTCTTGGTGAGGAAAGAAGAAATCTGTGTTTTAGGGTTGGTTTTTCCTGTCGGAAAGTCTATAAAAATGTTATTTAAACTGATTTTAGATTTCGGTAATAACCGAAAAATTTTTATGGATGTATATTCCTTTAAAAAGGGAAACAATCGAAACTCTCTTACGAAACTCTATTATGAATAAAGCTGGTTTAATCCAGCATAAGTTATTATTTTTCAAATCGAGATATACTTATATGCAGCCTCAATCATACCATTCTTAAGCAAAAGAATGGAAACATTATTATTGGAATAAACGAATTATCCCGATAACACAATATGACGTAATTCCGGCGTATATAAGCAAAAACAACCGATTATTAAACTTCCACGATGTAATTAAACAGGAATCCAGGATGGCCAGTTCAAGCTCCAGCAGTCCAATAGGAATGACCCAGCTAGGTGAATTAAAACCAAATGATTTAAGGGGCAAGACTATATTTATCCGGTGTGATTTCAACGTTCCGTTACGATCCACCGCGAAAGGATTATATAGAGTTGCGGACGATACACGAATCCGACGTTTTTTGGATCTCACATTCAGAAAAATCCACGAGTTGACAGAGGGAGATTGCCGAATCATCATCGGTTCACACCTTGGCCGTCCTCATAAAACAAAAGATCATTCCGGCTGGGATGGCATATTCAATATCCAGTTTGTTTCCTCTCATTTTGACACTTTGATCAGAAGAATTTATGGCGATACCTACACCATATTTCCTCCTGAAACCATTGACTCCCATATGCAGCATTCTCTTGAAATCGTTTCACACAAGCGTCTTCCGCCGGGAGGTATCAAGTTTCTACCCAACTTACGTTATCTATTGGACCCTAAAAATACGGACCTTTATCGTACTGAATTCATCAACAAGTTGGCAGACATTGCAGATGTTTATATAAATTGCGCCTTCGGTTGTAGTCATCGCGTTTCAAAAAGCATTAAACTGTTACCTCAATTGATGCGTCAAAAGGGAAAACTCGTTGTTGCCGGAGTCCTTCTCTATGAAGAAATCAATCGCATAGGAAAGTTTGCCGGCAAGATAATGTCTCAACCCAAAAAAACTTTAGTCGTGGCGGGTGGAGCAAAAATTTCAGATAAAATTGAGATTCTGAAACAATTCGTCTTCACCGGAGTCAATAGTATTTTAATCGGAGGTAAAATGGCCAATGCCTTTTTGCTGGCCCAGCAACAAAAAGAACTTCTACAGCCTTTTCGCACAGACACAATTCCTTCAAAGCTACTGAGCCAGAGAGATATAGAAAACGAGGAACTGCTGAAAGAAATTAACCTTGCAGAAGAGATCATCGAACTTGCGGAAATCAACAAGGTTACTTTGCTTCTCCCCGAAGATTACAAAATTGTCACGGATTACCAGAGTACAATTTTTGAAAATAAAGCTACTCCTGATTTCTCTAAAGAACTTCAGCTGGATTTGGGAGAAAAGACCATTAACCAGTTTGAAGATCTTTTTAAAGACATCAAATATGTGTTCTGGAATGGGCCTCTGGGTGCCTATGACCACCCTGCATGCAGCTATTACGCAGAAGGTTCTCTGGAGTTGGCCAAGCTACTTTTTCAAATGGCCTTGAGTGATTCCAAGTTTTCTGTAGTTATTGGTGGAGGAGATTCTGCTGCAATACTGAACAAAATAGGAATCACAGAACTCAAAAAAATGATCAAGGTTCAAATTGAGAAACAATTTCCCTCAACTATCAATCGAAATCAGATATCCATCGACTTCCTTGAAAATGACTCCTATCAATTATGGAATTATTTTGCCAGTAATTTCTTCGTATCTACCGGCGGAGGTGCTTCTCTTGAATTCCTGCAAGGATTTTTAAAAGGAAAAGCAAAAGGGGATATGGCTTCCTACCTACCGGGAACCGCTACATTGATGGAACTATGTGAAATATAGTCTGGTTGCAACTCGGACAATTGCTCCACACAACTTTTTAAAATTTTTCGAAACATTTCGCACTCGTTAATCAAATCGAGATAACACTTTCTGGTTTCAATTGCCAAAAGGGAAATATTATCTCCCTCCACATTCTCTTTTCTTTTATTAAACATATCGACCAGAGGTTTTATCTCAGGATTACTCAGTCCCAATACTTCAATTTCCTTATCCAACTCTGTAATAGCCTCACCAAACGGCCCAATCTTACGGGTGTTCCCTTTTCGACCTGATGACCCATTGATAATTTTCCCGCAGAGCTTCTGTCCAGCATGAGCCCGTTTAGAGATATCCTCCAATATTTGATATTTCCTCACCAACTGCTCATCTATCATTTCAATGTCAGAGCAATCGTATTCCTGTGACAGGTTTTCGCAAAGACCATTTATCAAATACCTGTTAGGATCCTTTTTCTCTGTGAGGATCGATCTCCATAAAAGTGTATAAGTCGATCGAAGCAAATCGTTCATCTCAAGCTCATACTTGATAAGAGGTCTCAATCTGAAATTCATATCGAAATCAAAATCCGTTTCAAAAACATTCACCTCAGAGCCTTGATCAATCATTTCAGGGAGGACCCAGGACTGAGTTTTAATATGATTTTCAATCGCTGAAAAGAGATGTTGCGGGCGTACCTTGTCCACACAGACTATATTATTACAATGGACTCCATAACTGCATGGTGCACAGGAAATTCCTGCTTGAAAAATTATATGACCCGGAGAAAACGGTGCCGTTTCATATGGATGAGCATGAGCAAAAAAGAGCCCGACAATTTTTGTTCCCATTGCCGCCGCCAAATGCATTGTTCCCGTATCATTGGTGACCAGATAATCGCACTTCTCCAGCAACAGGGCTAACTCACTGAGGCTGGTTTTACCTGCAAGGTTCGATATTCGGTCTTTATTTTTTGTGCAACTGATAACTTCCTCAGCCACCTTACTTTCAGATTCCACACCAAAGATTACAATCCTGGCATTGGACTTTTCTATCAGCATATCTGCCAGGTTGGCGAAAGACTGAGCAGACCACCTGCGACCCTCCAAGCTGGAGCCAGCTTGAAAGCCTATTAAAACATCTCCATCATTCTCGGGTAACAGAATATCTAAAGACAACTGGCTGTGCGGACGAATCACTTCAATTGAACGGCTTTTAACATCAACCTCAGCACTACCGGAAAATATTTCAACAAGGTTAAATTCATTATAAATGCGGTTAAAAACCTCCACCCCAAAATACTGCATCCAAGGATGCCCTGTCATACGGTCGCCAAATTCGTTGCAATGAAAACCTATGACATTATTAACACCTAAATAACCGACCATAAGAGCACTGAATTTTGAGTGACTTAAATTTACCAGGAGATCATAGTTCCTGCTTTTAATATCCTTCAGCGCACCCTCAAGGTAACGAAACACTTTTATCCAGGACTGGTCTTCCCAGTCTTTATTTACAATAAATTGTTTAAAGTCAAGAACGATTGAGTCATCCACATTCGGTATCAAAGGAACAGCACTGGCAAAATCGCTGGTAACCAGAAGGGTGATTTTAGAATCGGGATACTTTGCCCTCAACCCCTTAATTAGAGGCGTCGTCTGAATCATATCTCCCATTCGAGTCATGCTGAGAATTAAAATGTTTTCAGACACGATCAGGCATTCTCCTTTAAGATCTGATTCATCATCAAAAACAAGGTCTCTTTATCATCCAAGGCACCCTCTCCCTGATGAATATGGTCAATCACCGTCTTAAGGGAAAATGGATATTGACCTTTGAACTGTTTTAAATATTGCCCTAAATCTGAATTTTCACCGGCTTGCTCAACACAATAGTCCAAGGGATCCCGTTCAGTTTTTTCCATCGAGTCAAGAGCAGCCTTTCTATCCAGAAAGACATGTATCAATAACTCCTGCATGCGATGCTCCATGGTATGCTCCATTTGAACACGTTGGTAGGATTTCAAGGCGATCGTATTTCTTTCCTCAGGTCGATGTAGATAATAATCTATTTGCTCGCGCATTTGATCCAAGTTATCGAAAGCAATTATTTCTTCACCCACCTTGAACATGCGCGAAAGTTCTTTCCGGTTATCAACGAGTTGAAATCCTCGACAGGCAGCAATCTCAAAAGTTCTAGGATTCACAAAGTCACCGTCTGGATTAATCCCATAATGATAAGTGGATGAATGAAGATTCAGATTAATTTTTGCCGCATTATAAATTTCGACGGTATCTTCTGTTGATATTCGTTTATTATTATTTTGGACTTTTTGTCCCAGTGGTGTTTCTAAATTCCAACCCTCCCCCCAAATCTTAAAATCAAGATCCATCAAACGAGGAAAAGACTGAACTCGATTGTGATAAGCCGCACCCATGAATGATACATCTGCCTGATAAGTTTCCGCGCCCTTGCCATCCAAAGGTTTGTGTATATCCGTGAAGCAAGCCTGAGGAAGGTAATAACAATCTCGAACATCTTTGGCTCTCAACTCATCATGAAAGGTTCCGTTTTGCAAAGTAAATATATGATCATAAGAAGTAGCAATTTCATTCCAATAGGGTAATGTTCTGAAGTCTTCCACGAACCAGAAAATAACAGGAACTTTTAACGCCTTTAGTTTTTGAATCGCATCAGGTGTCAACGGTGCCTGGGCAAGAGCCAAAACCAAATCCGGTTGAAATTCTGCCGCCTTAGCAGCGGCAATTTCACCCATAAAATTCATGAAATTTTTAGAAAGTATTTCGGAGTTCACTGGATGCCGCGTTACCCCTTTTAAGGAAAAAAATCCCTGCTCAAACGCTTCACAGTCTACAGTGGCAACTTCATGCCCCATATTCCTCAACGCACCGGCACAGTGGTGAGCCGTTGGTAGTGACCCCCCATAAACAGGATTCACAATCATCACTCTAAGAGACCGTTGCTGAAGTAAGGTTCTCACTTCCAGCCCCTCATCTAATCTGTTGTAGTAGGCTTCACCAATTCTTATAGAGGGGAGATGTTTAAAAACATTCCAGCTCTCCGTTTCCAGCCGGGCAAGCAAGCAAGCAGGTGTTTCTCCAATTCGGAAGCGAACTCGTGGCAAAAAGGGGCTTATATCCATGCACGTCATAAATGCTCTGAATATAGGCATCAACGGCTCTATTACGGTCAAGTCTCCCGTTTGTTTCTTAAGCAAAGCCTCGATGTGATAACCAAACCCTAAACCAAAAACCACTACTTTGCGTTTCTGGTCAAAAGCAAAATCAACTGCCGTTCTCGCCCCTTCCTCTAAAGGGCGGTATTGACTATGTAGAGTTACTCCAGCAATTTGTGGAACAGGAAATCCATCTTTCGATCGAATGACATTTACACACTCAGGGAAAGTTTGCGAAGCAACACGCTCTGCAAGTTCAGGATCGTACTCCTGAAGACACTTTAGGTTTTGATCAAAGAAATCCATTTTGGCCTAAGTTATTTACTCAACACCACATCGGACCGGACATTCTCCAACATCTCCCGGGCAGAGTCGTGTTCAGGGTCCAGAGCAAGGATGTACTCAAGGTTAGTGAGTGAATCTTCAAGTTTTCCACGTTTATACTGAATACCAGCCAAACCAAAGCGCATATTCAGATTAGCTGGATGAAGCTCCATAAATTTATTTAAATAAATCTCAATTTCGCCAAACTGCTCCAGTTTATAGGAGAGTTCCAAAAGAAACTTACAGGCAGAAAGGTTTTCAGGGTTTGAATCCAGAGACTTGCAGAAATAATCAACAGCTCCATCAAGATCATTCCGGTTTATCCTTACCATCCCCAAACCACAAAAAGCCTTGTCATTATCGGAATCATTTTCCAGGCACTTGTTAAAACAAATATCGGCCTTCTTATTGTCATTTTTATGAAGAGCCATTAATCCCAAACGTAACCAGCCCTTGGAGTAACCGGGCTCATTCACACATGCCTTATCAAAACAAACTTCAGCATTATCAGGAAGGTGAAGTTTCATATAGCAATCCCCCATACCAACCAAAGCTATGGCATTACTCGGGGATATTCTGACAATTTCATCATAGAGTTTCAACGCGATCTCAAGATCTCCCGAATCGGCTACCGCTGAAGCTTCCAACAATAAATGGTCAATTTGTGATACGGTCTCCCTATCCTCAGACATGTTATCCACCTCATTTCTGTTAATATTCATCGGGCTCGCAACAACTTTATACTGAAACACAAAAAACCTTTTAATCTCCTCAGGAGTTAAATCCTTGATTTGCGTCCTGCCAAAATTAATGGCGGTGGAGTTCATTGAAGAAAACTTCTCATACTGAGGATCAAGAACTTCTTCAACCGCATCAATGGAATAACCTGCCTTGTTAAACAGCTTCACGATCTCCTTATAAGTGAAAAATCTCAGATGGGTCTCATCAAGAATTCCTTCTTTTTCATAGGTCCAGTTTCCTTCGATAAGTTTATGAATCACTCCATGAAACTGAACATTGGGGATACTTGCTACAACAGTCCCATCTTTTTTGAGTAAGGGTCGGACTTTAAGCAATGCAGAAAGAGGATCGACTAAATGCTCCAGAACGTCCGCAAACAAAATGCAGTCAAAGGAACGATCACTATATGGCAAGTCAATCTCTTCTATGCTTCCCTGTACAACATCATCTAAAACAGTTTTGGCAGTTTCAGCCGCCTTGGCGTTTAATTCAATTCCCGCCACAAAGACACCGGAGCGTTTTTTGAGCTCCCGCCCTGTCATTCCCGCAGCGCAACCGACTTCTAAAATACATTTCGCATTCATTGGAATAAGAGGAATCAAATCATTTCTTACATTTTCATAGTAAGTATCAGATTTATCGTTCATCGGCGCAGGCTCTCTTTCTTCATTACTTCCAAATCTTTGGTTTAAAACTTGAATCATCAACTCCGTGCGATGCTTGTATGTATGTCTGGCCAGCACTTCTTTTCTTCCTTCACTGGCGATCCTTTCCCTTTCAATCTCATTTTCAAGGTAATACGATATTGTCTCCTCAAGGTTTTTATCCTCATAAATAAATAGATGTTTTTTGTGTTTGAAAAGTTCCTCCAAGCCACTATTGGGCGCAGGGTCGGTGATCAGAAAACTACCGCTACATAATGCTTCAAACACCCTCATATTGAGATCATTATTAATGGCATTATTGAAAACAATTCGTGACTTGCAATAATGTTCTGCCATTTCATCCATGAATTTTCTCTGACAATCCAGATCAAATTGTTTTTGTATTCGATCCAGCAGGTTTCGACGTCGATCCTGTTTTGTTGAAATGGAGCCCACGAAACCTACGTCACATCCCTTTTCAACTTCTACCCTTCCATGTATTTCAGGATCGCAAGCCAACGGTAACCACGTTACATTCTTGATTCCTGCCTGCATCATGGATTGCACATACACCTTCTGAGCCAGAAAGACATAATCAAAATTTTGAGCAATTTCAAGATGTCGGTCGTAATTTATATGGGTGTCAATGAGGTAACAAACCTTGGGAATGTCGTGCTGTTTTAGATCTTCAGGAATATCACTCAGACCCGTTTCGATCCATAAATAAAAATCCGGTTGCCATCCATCGGGCAGTGCCTCCATGACCTCCTGCAGAGTTGTCGAGTTTCCCCGGTTAATGTCCTGTGGAGTGATTTCCCAATTAAGAGCTTCCAGATTCCATAGTTTAATAACTTCCTCATTAATTTGAGAACCGCAAGTGATGACATTGTGGTTTTGTCTAAAAGCTCTTTCCAAATAATGTGCAGTTGTCGCGGGGTAAGACACAAAATCCATCAAAATATTTTTGCGGACCTTTTTCTGAAATGGAACATCCTTATTTTCCATGTTAATTCCAGTGCGTTCCAAAAATCCCATGACCGATTGTTGAATCACCTTTTTCCAGGATTGAAGAAATTGGTTCAATGGAAATTTATCTTGAACGGTTTTCCTCCCTTGCTCCCCTATTCTTCTTGCTTCTTCCGGGTTCTTTAAAAGGAAATCAATGCACTGGTTTAAATAGTTGGGATCTTTCGAGACATAGCCGTTTTGTCCATCTTCAATAGGTGAAGAATTGTTCCAGGAGCTGACCACCGGCATTCCAGTTGCCATGGCCTCAAGCATGCTTAAATTGTATCCATCCTCATATTCATCCACAGTAGAAT
>JAJDBI010000310.1 GCA_029261435.1 Nitrospinaceae bacterium | reverse complement strand
TTCAAATTCACCTGCTCATTCAAGTCAATCCGGCTGTCGGAGTTACTATTGATCCCGACCTGAATAAGAATGTGATTGGCGCTGGAAACTGATGAAGCCAATGAACCGTCGACCAGACGTTGGCCGTTGAACTCAGTGGTGTTGGCGATACGGTCGATTTCTAACCGCAGTGCATCAAATTCCAATTGGATGGTTTGGCGTTCTGTAGACCCAACGGTTCCCGTTGCGGCCTGAGAAGCCAGTTCCCGGAGACGAATTAAAATTCCGGATTGTTCGTTGAGAGCTCCCTCTGTAACGTTGATGAGAGAGATACCGTCATTGGCGTTTCTTACCGCTTGGCGCAGTGCTCGAATATCGGATCTTAAAGCCTCGGAGATGGCTAGACCCGCAGCATCGTCAGCACCTCGGTTAATACGGATCCCGGAGGAGATCCTTTCAACCGATGTTGCCAGCCGGTCGTTATTGACACCCAGGATTCTTTGGGCGTTCAAAGACGGAATGTTGTTAAAAATTCTGATGGGCATGTTTATTATCCTCCTTGATAATTAGGGATGAAGCTAATTCCCGTTTTCAGCATCCGTGCTGAAATTAAAAAAACTGATACTTCTCTATCTAAAATGTTCAAACGTTAAAGCTATGAAGTTTAGAATTCCAATGCCAGTTCGACCAATCCCCTCCAGGAAAATCAAACTTAAGATTTACTAAACTCAAGATTTCTATCGGGATTTGGAAAAAATAGCTTTACAGTTTTTTTGAATAAGCTTGAGGAAAAATGAAAAAAAGAGGACTATTTGATCAATAAATCTAGGCGGGAAACTCTATAACTAGCCATTTTAAAACGGGTTTATTGTTTTTTTGAGGGAGGAGAAAAAAAATACGCCCTCCAAGTATATTGGAGGGCGTATAAACCATCCTGAGGGACGGTCGGAGGAGCCAGTTAGTGATATTCGAATCAGGACTCAGACAGTTTCGTCGAGGTATTTTTGATTAAAGTCTGCGATTCGCTGAGTCAGTTTTAAAAAATCTTCTCCTGGGATCTGCCGAACGACTTCTCCCGTTTCACGGTCCACAACACGAATGACGACTTCATGAGTTTCTTGATTGATCTCGTAATCCACTTTGTGATCCGTTGAGAAACTTATTTGATCCAATACTGCAGTTTCAGCAAAGGTTGATTTTTCTTTATTCGCTTCAAGATCCTTTGCGGGATTGGACCCACTTTGGTAATGCTCCTTCAAAGGCTTGTGCCCCTGCCTGATCGGCACAGGGCTGCTTAATTTGCCTGTAAAGGAGGAAATATCCAAGGACATTTGAACGACCTCCTGTCAATTAAGCCTTTTTGAAAACCATGACAGAGCCTTGTTTTCAAAAAGGCTGTTAAAGAAACTATCCCAGGAGCTGTAATACCGATTGTGGGATCAAGTTTGCCTGACCTACCATGGCTGTTGAAGCTTGTACCAGAATCTGGTTTCGAGTCAGCAGTGCCACTTCTTCGGCGATGTCTGCATCCCGAATAGCGGATTCTGCAGCTTGCAAGTTCTCAACAGAGATGGACAGGTTAGAAATAGTTCGAACAAGTCGGTTCTGCACCGCACCCACCTTACCTCGAGACTGGGTAACAATGGAGATCGCGGAGTTAATGGTATCCAATGCTGTGAGGGCTCCAGCAGCACTGGTTACACTCAGGGCATCGACTCCAAGGGCAGATGCAGTAACTGCTGTCAGGTTGATCTGTTCATTCAGGTTGATGCGGCTGTCTGCTCCGCTGTCAATACCTACCTGGATGAGGATCTGACTTGTAGAAGCTACCGATGAACCCAAAGACCCATCGACCAGTTTCTGTCCGTTAAACGCTGTGGTGTTGGCAATACGATCAATTTCCAATCGCAGAGCGTCAAACTCCAATTGAACGGTTTGTCGTTCTGTTGATCCTACTGTTCCGGTGGCTGCCTGAGAAGAGAGCTCTCTTAACCGGATTAGGATGCTGGCTTGCTCGTTGAGCGCGCCCTCTGTAACGTTGATGAGTGAAATTCCATCGTTTGCGTTTCGAACGGCCTGTCGAAGTGCTCGAATATCAGAGCGCAATGCTTCTGAGATTGCTAGACCCGCGGCATCATCGGCACCTCTGTTGATCCGGATACCGGATGAGATACGTTCTACTGATGTTGCAAGACGATCGTTGTTAATACCCAAAATTCTTTGGGCGTTAAGTGAGGGGATGTTGTTAAAGATTCGAACTGGCATTTTAATCCTCCGTGATTAGTTTTACGGGTTACTGTTTTGGTCTCCGAACCAAAACAAGCCTCCAAGCTTTTAACCCTTTAGTGAAAAATCCATTTTTTCACTATTACTCTTTTGTTACCTCCTGATCATACGTTAATGATTTGCTGCTATTTCAGGATACAAACATGCTCAATGAGGCCTATCGGAAAAGGATAAGATTTCTTTAGAAAAATAATCGCGCAGGGGCGAAGGAAGGAACTCTGGGATGGTTTTAAAATGCAAGAGGGAACCGAGGTTGAGCTGCATAAGTCATTGATAAATAGCGGTTACCTGTCAATGCGGCTCGTGCTCGGTCCTGGGTTTGGTGCAGAAAAATTATTATAAAATACTCAGTAA
>JAJDBI010000309.1 GCA_029261435.1 Nitrospinaceae bacterium | reverse complement strand
CATGCAGGAAAAAAAAGTGACAGTGGGAGGGAACACCTACGACCTCGAACAACCATTTCTGGTTTTCGCTACACAGAACCCTATCGAACACGAAGGAACATATCCTCTGCCCGAAGCTCAACTCGACAGGTTCATGTTTATCATCAACGTTTCGTACCCCACCCGGGAAGAAGAGATCAATATTGCTCTGTCAACCACCTCAGGACATTTGCCCGACTTGAAACAAGTGCTCAACGCTAAAAAGGTCGTCGAGTTCCAGGAGCTGGTTCCACAAGTTCCCGTTTCAGAGCATGTCGCAAAATATGCTGTTGAGCTGGTGCAGAGCACCCGACCGAATCAAAATGGAAGTGCGCCGGATTTTGTACGGGAATGGATAGACTGGGGTGCAGGGCCACGAGCGTCACAATATCTGATTCTCGGTGCCAAGGCTAAAGCTCTGCTCGATAGCCGGGTTACCGCCACAGTGGAAGATGTCCAGGCCGTTTGCCGCCAGGTTCTTGAACACCGCATCATTCTTAACTTTAAAGCCGAGGCCGAAAACATTAAAGTCACAGATCTGATCGAGAAACTTCTCAAAACGGTTAAAGCCTGATGCTGTGAGAAACATCTTTTTGAAAGAGGAATAAATCAAACCAGGTTTGCGGTTTTCCAGTCCACTTTAAGATCGAGAGGGTTCCCGGATCTACTCTGGTATTTCACGAAACCATGTTTCTCGCCGAACAAATATAAATCCCGAGTAATCTCAACATCCTGCTTACAATACTGAATAATTTTATTGATCTTACCTTCCTTGTACCATTGCAGAGAAACCAATCCATCCGCAGATTTTTCAGCATTGAGCGTGTGTTGCGCCAGATGATTGAGGCTCAACCTGAAGCCCAGGTTCTTTTTTACATCAACCAGCATATCGAAGGTGTTGATTTCCTGCAGGTCAAAGTCGGAATACGGCTGAAGAACCGTATAATCGAATCCAATTATGTTGAATCCAACTGCCAGATCGGCGGTACGGAGCTTTTCTACCAATTGAGCGGCATCCTTTTCCTCATAAACGAAGAATTCACGGTCCAAACTATCCCAGACTACCCCGACAGCCAGTCCCATTTTATGGATATTGCCCCAGCCTCCCACATCTTCGGCGCTTTTCTGAGTTTCCAAGTCAAAATACTGCACTCTGGGGCCCGAAACCTCCTTCACAGGTTTTTCAGAAGGTTTTTCAGGTTCCTGATCCTCTGCTTCTCCAAAAAGCCCAAGTTGTTCCGACATATTTCTGCCAATTGTTAAGGGATAATTGCCACTAATCTAGCATTCTCATCCTCCAAATCAACGTTTTTTTACAAACCCTTTAGTTTAAAAGAGTTAAATCTCATTTAATCAGCCTCTTTTGCAAAAATATCAGGTCTGTTTTTGCCTCTGATTTTAACTCTAAAATGATTAAAGTTTCGATTTTTTAAGACCGATAAACCAAGAGACAGAATTAGTATGCATCCTGAATATTACCGCCAATGAAAGGGCGTTAAGTGGCTCAAACAGCAATTTTTGGAATCAACTCCCAACTCGATACCGGCGGCATTATCGATAATCTGATCAGCCTCCAGCGGTCGCCGATCACTATTGTTGAAGCCAAACGAGCTTTAGAAGATGCGAAACTGTTAAGCTTTCAGGACCTCAGAGACCGTCTTCAGACTTTCAAAGGAGTGGTCAACACTCTCAACACCGAAGCACGTTTCCTATCCACCAAAGGTGATTTTTCCAACAGTAATGCAACAGATACTAATTCGGTGGTCAGCTTAACCACCAATAGCCAAGCCGCATCAGGAACTTTTTCTCTAACCGTCAATAATCTTGCCCGGGAAACAAAACTTGTTTCAGGAGGTTTTGATTCTGTCACCAGTTCCATCACCAAAGGAACAATGAATATAGGTGTTGGTGATACTTCTGTCTCAATTACCATAGACGACTCTAACAATACACTCGACGGCTTGCGTCTGGCTATCAACAACTCAGGACTGGATATTAAAGCAAGCTTTATCAACGATGGTAGTAGTGATAACCCCGTACGCCTGGCAGTTTCAGGCACTAAATCGGGCGAAGACAATAGTGTGACCATCGGCGTAAGCAACTTTCTTCTTGGCGCTGGCACAGCAAACCTTGTCGATTTCACTGAAACTCAATCAGCTCAGAATTCAAACTTTGTTCTGGATGGTGTCGCTATCACCAAATCGGGTAATGTTGTCTCCGATGTCATTGAAGGAGCCGTTGTAACATTAGATTCCACAGGTTCCGGCACCGTCACCCTGAGTTCTGATAGTGACGCGATCAAAGACAAAGTTCAGGCATATATAGATGGCTACAATGAGTTGACGTTACACTTGACTTCAGAACTGGCTTTGGAATCTGAAACTGGAGAAACAGGGGTCTTATTTGCTAATTTCACAGTCCAAAATCTGCAACAAAAACTGCGTGAAACCATCAGTGGCCAAGTAACGGGAGTGACCGGAGACTTCAGTTATCTCTCACAGATCGGAATTCGAACATTAAGCGATGGCACACTTTCTCTTGATGATGGAGAGTTCAGCGATGCTTTGGCAGCAAATGTTGGCAACGTCAGCGAACTATTCTCCAGCAGTAGCACCTCCACAAGTTCAGCAGTGACCTTTGTCGGGTTCACCACCAACACTGTACCGGGTGGTTACGATATTAGAGTTGAAAATGGAGTCCCACAGCTGGCCGCATCCGGGTCCACCACATTCACAGATGCTGTAGGAAGTGGAAACTTCTTTGCGGGTGCAGAGGGAACAGATGCAGAAGGACTAAACTTTAGAATCTCCTCCCTCAATGATGGAGACTACGGGACACTCACCCTCTCCATCGGCGTGGCCCAAATCACAAATCGTATTCTGGCAAACCTGACTGATGCATCCCTGGAAGGACCTCTGGAGGCGGAAATCGATTCCGCAACAGAAACCATTAGAGATTTTGATGAAACAATAACCCAAATGGAAGAACGGGTAGTGCTGTTTGAAGAAAACCTGAGAGAACGATTCACTAACCTTGAAGTTGTACTGGGAAGATTAAATTCCCAAAGAGATGCTTTTGACCAATCAATCGCTGGAATCCAGGCTTTATTCAGCGGTGGGTGATCACAAAATTAAAACCGAGCAGTTTGAGGAATGAAATAGAATGGGTCCATCACAATATCATAATCAATACCGCAGAAACGAGATCTCCACGTCCAGCCAGGGGCGGCTCATCATCATGATGTATGAAGGGGCTATCAAATTTTCGACCATGGCAATTCAAAGCATCGACAAGGGAGATATCGCGGGACAGGGAAAATATATCAACAAAACCCACGATATTATCAACGAACTTTCACTGGCTCTCGATCTAAAAAAAGGCGGCGAAGTCGCCCTGCGCCTGGAGTCATTATATCAATACATGCTAAGTCAACTGACATTGGCCAATATCAAGTCCGACCGGAAAGCCCTCGAAACCATCATTAAAATACTGGGCCCACTCTCCGAAGCCTGGGAACAACTGTTTAACAACACCACCAACACGGGCCAGGGCGACCACGAACCGCCAAAAAATATCGCCTCAAAATGCTAACCCTCCCCCACTCGGCGTGGGGCCAACGGGGCGGTGACGCTACCGCGACCGCTAAAACCTGTCTTTCCCTCACACAACTCGCAATTTCCACTCAGCCTTATCTAATAACCTCACAGATAGAAGTTAGCCTTCTTTAATTCATATAATGTAACCAGGCAACGACCTGCCCCTTCAATTACCCTCTCTCTTTATTCACAAAAAACAACCCGGAAAACCTTTAAATTTGAAACAACGATATTGAGCCAGTATTTATTGCTCCATTTTGTCATTCAGATAAGAAGCATATTTCTGATCAACTCCCATAATGTGTTTCGTCAACCAGTTCTTCAGAAAGGATAACAGCTCATGACTGACTTCCGTATTCCCTCCCTTGTACCGGGTAACATAATCTCCCACTTGCGCAAGTAAAGTTTTATGTTTTTCTTTATGCGCTAAAGCGTCATCATAACCATACTTATCGAACAATCTTTCCTCATAAGCAAAATGCATCACGGTGAAGTCCACCAGTCCATCCAGTGCCTTATCTACGACATCCTTATCCATTTCAAGCATGATACCTCTGTAAATTTCGTTGATGAAATCGATCAGCTTTTTATGATGGGTATCAACATCACCTACATGGGTTGCGAACGCATCGTTCCAAGCCATGAGGCTCATTTCGGGATTTTTATACTTGAACTTATTGACCAGATTTAAAATGAGTTCCGAATTTTTCGTCAATTGATTTGCTGTTTGCTCGGTTGCAATGGCACCCTGACTTGTGTCCGAAGCCGCCTGTGCAACACCAGTAATGTTCTGAGCGATTTCCTGAACCCCTTTTGCTGCTTCGGTCACGTTCCGGCTCATTTCATTTGTGGTAGCACTTTGTTCTTCTACCGCACTGGCAATGGTTCCCGAAATATCATTGACCTCGTTGATGACATTGGTGATTTCATCCATTGCAGCAACAGCATTTTGAGCATCATCCTGAATCACTTGAATTTTCTGACTGATTTCCTCAGTCGCCTTGGCGGTTTGATTAGCCAACTCTTTCACCTCATTGGCAACCACCGCAAACCCCTTACCCGCCTCTCCGGCACGGGCGGCTTCTATCGTTGCATTGAGAGCCAGCAAATTAGTTTGGCCGGCAATTTCAGTAATCACTTTAACCACCTGGCCAATATCTGTACTGCTTTCACCCAGAGCTGAAATTTTCGAGTTGGTTTCTTCCACGATCTTAACAGCCGAATCGGCAATCTGAGCCGCCTGACTGGCACTTTGAGATATTTCTTTTATACTTGCGGTCATCTCTTCCGTACCTGTAGCTACTACCTGTACATTGGTGCTGACTTCTTCGGAGGCCGCAGAAACTACGCCAGCCTGAGCAGAGGTTTCCTCAGCATTGGCACTTAATTGCTGGCTCACCGAAACCAGTTCATTGGAAGAAACATTAAGCTCATCCCCGGCTTTTCCAAATGAACCGATATTGACCCTCAAGTCGGCGATAAAATCTGCCAGTGCCTTCCCCACCTGCCCAGCAGGATCTTCACCCATAACATTTAATTGTCCAGTGATGTCGCCCTGGGCAGCAGCATTGACCACTTCCAGAATCTGACCGACCTTATTATCCAATTCCTCCGACCGTTCTTTTTCGAGAAGGGACAGTTCTTCGACTTCCTTCTTCATGTTCAATTGTTCAGTGATCACAGACCAGTTCACCATGGCCCCCGTATAATCACATGCAGAGTCATAGATCGCACTGACATCCAGATCAAGAATTTCAGGTCCCAGTTGAATTTGAGCTTTATGCGGTAAGTTACGTGGATCCCCCAGCAAATTTCTCTGATGCTTGGGATTTTTGTGGAACACATCAATACATTGCCCCACCATCTTTTCCGCAGTCACAGGCAGGTATTGCTCCAGAGTTTTAAGGGTTTTAATGGAAGCAGGATTAGCGTATTGCAAAATAAGATCTCTGTCCGCAAACAAAATATTGAAGGGAGCGTTCTCCATCATGGATTTCACTCTCGCCTGTTCTGCTTCAAGCTTTTTAAGATCTCCTACTTCCTCCCAGTTTACGACGTATCCCAGGGGTTGGCCCTGTGCACCCCATATGCCGTTAATGTTGGATCTTAAATCACATTACCAAACGCCAACTCTGCCTGGTGTGGTAAGGAAGATGGGTTTCTCAAAACGGATTCAACCGCCTGCGGATCTTTATGAAACCGGTGGATTGTTCCACCCAACAGATCATCGGCGCGGATCCCGAATGCTTTTTGTATTTCCGGCTCAACGGCTTTCAGGGTCTTCAAGGCAATCTCGTTCATATAAACGAGATTAAGATTCTTATCAGCAACAAAAACATTCATCTGCAACTTATCCAAACAAGCCCTCAAGCCAGCCAGATGATCAATGAGCGTAGCATTGCCCTTCGCATTCTCCCTGAACAAATTTGAAAACTTGGAAATAAAGCCATCGTCATTGTCCTGTTCAAACTGCCCCACCACTGCCGGAACACCTGCCGGATTTTTTGCTTGTGTTTTCACGATAGCCTCCCCAAAAATTAGTTTGATTCAAACCTTCTTTGTGTATAAAAAAATATACGCTCTACCCTGTAAAGATCGCCGCTATAACTTTAATATTCCCCCTTAAACCAAATGTGACTCGATTGTAATCATGCTCTTGCCGCCTATTACAATAAGTGGCGATAAACCAATCCATTTCTCAGATGACTGCAAACTCAACCTTCCATCACTAAAGTATGGTCAGGATACATACCCGGCTTTTTCTTCAGCACAATCCCAGAATTCGGACAGCGTGATCAATTCCTGTTCCTGCGCTGACTTTCTACTCTCGTTAATATTTTTATAATTGTCGTACAGAGCTTCCACCACATCCTTATCCAGCTTTTCTTTTTTAATCATTTCCTGAAACACCTTATGAGTCTCTTCTTTATTCATGCCATCTCTATAAGGGCGGTCTTCCGCCAGGGCAGTAAAAACATCTGCCACCGCCATGGTTCTCGCCCCCAGAGAAAGATTGTCTGCCTCCGTGCCAAAGGGATAACCACCCCCTCCAAGCTCCTCATGATGATTGGATGCCCAAAAGGTAATATCCTCCAAACCTTCGACACGTTCCAAAATACGGTAAGTGTAATAAGGGTGAGCTCTCATAATCAGCCACTCTTCATTCGATAGTTTTCCAGGTTTGAGAAGGATTGCATCAGAAACAGCAAGCTTTCCCAAGTCATGCAGATACCCAGCTATTCGGATTTTTGAGCTATCAAACTCACTCATCCCCATCACAATTCCCAACTCCATAGCCGAACAGGCCACTCCACTTGAATGGGTCGCGGTAAATCGACTGCGGGTATCAATGATCAACGCAAAAAAATGGGATAGGCTAGTCAAGCTCTCCAAGCTCAGACGTGCTCTGGGTAGACAAGAAATTTTCTGAATTACACGTTCTATGGATGGACTCATCAAATCCAGCCAGAATGCATCCTCTCGCGAAACTTCAAGAAACGCTTCCACGAAAGCGGGAGAAAACTGCTTGCCAGATTGACTACTGATTTTCCTGTTTATCGTTGAAGCCTGAGAGAGCACTGGGTTTCTTCTATCAATCAGAACAGATATTCGGTCAGCTAAATGCAGAATATGAATTCCAGAAGGTACTGCCTCGCCAAAAGCATAGTTCCCCGCTCCATTCTCCCAAGGGACATGATGAAATCGCACTAATGGGGAAAATTCCTGAAACAGGTCAAACCTTGAAAGCAGCAATGCCCCCAGCTCTCCATGAAGATGCGCATTTTCAACTTCAAAGTTGTTCAGCCCCAAACGATCTGAGAAAACAATCGCGCCAATATCGTGAACCATTGCTGCCATAAAAATCTCATTAATCTGCTCGGGTTCAAACTGAAGATGAATGGCTAATTTCGTAGCGATATAGCACACCCGGTTATGGTGATCGATGAGTTCAATATCAATCAAGTCTAACGCGGTCGATAGAGAGGAAAGCATGTCGAAAAGAGAAACAGAAACGCAGGCAGAGTCTTCAGGAAAACCTTCATTATTTTTTTCTCGGAGAAGCATATGATCCTCTAAATTCATATTTCACTATAAAAGACTAACTGGGCTCCCCTCACCTCAAGTATCGAAAACCCGGATACTTTCTATTCGTTTACCCAAGATATCCTTTGCCTCTAGTTTATTCCCCCTCTGCAATAGAATTAACCATACTGTAAAGTTCTATCTAAAAAATTCCGGGTAGCGTAGAAACCTTTCTCGAAAGGAGAAACGAAGATGCAGCCAAAGTGCTAATAAAAATAAACATTTATATACCTATATAAGCAATGATATAGATTTCACCTAAAGCATTATTTTACCAATGTTAATAGAGTCCTATTTGCATCACAACGGAAGAAAAAAAGGTATATAATGGGTATTATTTTCAAGGGCACTAAAATGAGGGGGCAATGGTGATTTTGAGTTCCACAAAGATAGAAATCTACTTACCTTCAAAATAAACTTCCGCATTAAAAAAAAGTTTCACCTTAAATAAAACTATGAAAAAAACCGAGTCAAATAAAGCCCTGCGTAAACTGGCCGAAAAATTTCTCGCAACAAAAGTCAGGAACACTAATGAATTTTCTGAAATGACTGTCCGGGAAATGATTTGTGAGCTTCAGGTCCAACAAGTCGAATTGGAGATTCAGAACGATGAGCTGCGAAATACCCAAACAACACTCGAAGAATTAAAAAACCATTTCGAAGAGTTGTATCTTTTTGCCCCTGTTGGATACTTGACCCTGAGTTCCAAAAGAGAGGTTCTTGAAGAGAATAATATGGCCTTAAAACTACTTGGTGGCCCCAGAGGCACACTTATCAAAAAAGATTTTCTCTGCTTCATTGCACCTGAGGATCAGGCAATTGTCATGCAAACTCTCGAAAGCCATGACCCGGATCATTTCCTTCAAGACATAAAAGTTCATCACCATCCCCCTGGAGTTCAGTTTATTGACATAAAAGTAAGGGTTGAGAACCTAAAATTGTCGCCTGAACGATATTACAAAATGATCCTGAGCGATTGCACTGAACGAAACCGAATGCAGAGCAAATTGAACAACAGCCAGCAGGAGCTGAAACTACAATTTGAAATACTGAGCCAAAAGAATGCAGCTCTTCAGGAACTAATGGGTCAAATTGAAACAGGAAAAAACAGGATAAAAGAGTCTGTCACCTTCAATGCAGAAAAACTTTTATTGCCTTTAATAAAAAGAATTAAGAATGGCAAAAACAGGCCTAGCAACAAATCTTTAGAGTTACTTGAAACAAATGTAAGCAAAATCACGTCACAATTTGGGCTTAAAATATCAAAAGAACTCGCCACATTGTCTGGCAAAGAAATCGAAATCAGCAATATGGTTCGCGCGGGTTTTACCAGCAAAGAAATATCTAACAGCCTTGGTGTTTCCATTAAAACCATCGAAACGCACCGGAAAAATATCCGAAAAAAACTTGGTATTAAAAACAACAAGATCAACCTGGCTTCATACCTTAACTCGATTTAACCCCGGGCCTCACGGCCCTCTAAGCAGTCATATCATCTCTATGACTCCATAACTGCTAGAGAAGACTTCCTCACAGACTCATCGATATGTAAAGTAAAGGGTTCAAAAGGGGTCTACCCCTTCATTGACGCCTTCTCAGCTGTTCCTGAGCCCTCCTCAAAACGAAAAAGGCCCACCAAGGGGAATCCATCAATCCCCCTTTACTCCGCCTGCCTCTCCTCAGGCAAAGGCTGGCGGCTCCGAGGGGAATTAATTTCAAAACTCCAATGCAAAAACAAAAGGCCACCGACGATACAAACGTCAATGACCTTAAACTAATGCAAAAAATAGTACGAAAGAAATTTATCCATCCAACTTTCTTTTATCTACTTTTGAATAAACCTTCGAGACTTCTTCGCTCTTATAAATCAAAAAATAAAATAACATTAATGCAATAGGTATCACTGCCCATAATTCATGAATATTTAAAGGAAACCTCTTTATAAACTCTCTAGGCACAACAATAGAAGGAAGGATAATAAAGAGTGAATATAAGGTAGGGAGTAAAATTCCTAAAAACAAATTATAACCGCTGGGAGTCTCCGCATACTTTCGCTTCCATTTGTCTTGAATCCTCAAGAAATAATTAACACTTAAATAGAGAATTAAAATATCTAGAAAACAAATCAGAATAAAATAGATCATACCTAGCCTCTCAAAGAGCATTTGCCGGTTCCCCGCATGGAGTAAAACTCTTTCCAAAGTCACGGCCGAAAGCAGCTGACAAACCGCCAATTGCACCTCTGGCGACTGCATCTCCAAACTTACCAATACTGGACGCGCCTCTAAGTAAAATCGATGAGGCTCCCCCACCTAACGCAGAACCCACAGCTGAGAACGGATCAAAAGTTGGAGCTTTATTACCTAAATTATTTAAATTGGACAATGCTTGCCCAAATGAGTTTGTAATAAACCCAATTCCAGCAGAAAGGGCTGCTTGTCCGGCGGCCCCTGCTGCGGCACCTGCCGCCTCAGAAGCCCCGGCAAATACTGCTCCTGTAGCTGCTCCTGCAAATAAAGGGGTCTAAAGGGGTCAAGTCCACTATTGACGGTAAGTTGAAATCAAGGCGTTATATTTTCTCCTCAACTTTTTATTCGATATCAATTTTTCTTGAAAATTTAAGCAATGCGCACCTACCGTTCGATAGGAACGGTAGCCGAAATAATGCCCAATCTCGGAAAGCTTCAATCCCGACAACTCTTTCGACAAAGCTAATGCAACCTGACGAGCAACATTTTTGGTGCCCCGCTTTCCCTTTAAAAGTTCGGTTTCTTTAACATTAAATAATCGACAAACTTCTTTCTTAATTTTCTCTATGATTTTTCCACCTCGGATATTTACTTTTTCTTTTATTTCAATATTTGGCTCTGGATCACTTTGCAGATATTTCTCTTTAACTTGTTCTATAAAATCAAGATCACCCAAAATACTCCCCTGTTTTTTTGCACTATAAAATTTTTCTACTTCAACCCCCGGCACTTCAGCCATGAAACTCTTGTAAAACCCCACAGCCTTCCTACGAGAGCGCGAAAAATAATTAAGCACAAACGTGCTATCTAAAATCTCCAATGCTTTCATATTCCCCAAATAACACTTATGACTGCTCCATTTGAACTGGCTTAAACGATCAACGATTTTAGCCTTTACCGGGTTGTTATGAATATATCGCACAACCTCGATCAAATAAGAATCCTCCTGCACAAGGACACTTTTAAAACGTCCTCGATATAACGGGCCATCTCTACCATGTTCTCGGTTAAACCGTTGCGTGTACACCCCATTCAAATGCCGCATAAAACGCGAGAGGTTCCCTGAAGGCGTACGAACCAAAAGATGGTAATGATTCGGCATTAAACAGTAGGAGTACACAACAACGTCGAACAGGCGGCAAGCTTCTTCAAGGGTTGACAGATATATCTCATAATCTTTTCTATCCTGAAATATCAAGTTCTGGTTCAAACCACGATTCATCACATGGTAAACAGCACCTGGATATTCTATGCGCAAAGGTCGACTCATATATACAGACTAAACCTTTTTTCCACTTACCGTCAATAGTGGACTTGACCCCTTTACTTGACCCCTTTATAAAACGATTTACGCAGGAAAGAAACTAAACAGGAAGGAAATACAATATACAACAAAATGTAGTCAAGAAAAGATTTGTCCTATTACTTTAGTTGCTTTTCTCGACCTTCTTTTTAGAAGAGTAAATCATCGCCTCATATTCTTTTTTAGGCTGCATAACTCTTTCTCTTAGATAGGTCATATCAACCACATCAGCAAAAGGGTCACAGAACTCAACCAGTTTATCGAAAAGGCCTTCAGGCACACGGCCTTTAGTGTCTTTACCGTCTAAACTCTCAAAAATAAAGTTTCTATTTTTATCCAAATATATAGCATCATGGTTTCCATCTTTATCATAAAAATCTATTTCTAAAAAATAGCTAAAATCTTTTTTCGTGTGATTTCCACTTTCAGACAAAATTTTATTTGCCATCTTCACTGCAGTAATTACATGTATTTGATTTCCAACCAGAAACTCGTGGGAGGAGGAAGCAGCTAAATTATGTTTATGAATGGGGACGACTGTTTCTACTCTAGGATGTGTATAAAATATAAGTAAAAACTCTTGCCCTTTGACTTTTTCAAGAGCAAAAACTTTTTGAGAAGGGGTAAAAGTTAATGTCAGAAATAAAAGCGCCAAATACAATTTTAAATTAATTTTAAGTTCAATCATTTATTTGCACCCATTGTGAAGCAACAATTATTATGTTAATAATGTAAGCGTCCTGGCTCGCCCAACTCAATAACTATTGGGTTTTCGTTGTCCTGAACATTTCGTTCTTCTTCCTTGATGGAATTGCCATATCCATAAGCGTGACCAAGCTCATGCGCCAGCAAACGGTTTAATGAGATTGGTAAGACACTACCATCCGTAGCTTGAATAATATCCCTCTTCGAAAGACTAATTAATATTCTGTTAGTTGTAGAATCAAATTTATTTGCTCTTGCTGAATTGGCATTCTTTATTTCCTTTATCACAAAAGTTTCTTTACAATTTTCCAGTTGATTTAAAACTTCTCTTCCTCTTTTAGTATTTCTTATTTTATTAAGTGAATTGTTAATGGCATTTTTAAATCTCTTATCACCCAAAACCTTTAAGAGTAATCCAACAGGATCGATAAAATTTATAGGATCATTTAAGACATACCCATATAGATTTGATCCATCCCCATCAAACCTGATCGGATCTTTGCTCGTCCACCGTCCTATCTCAGCATCGTAATCCCTCGCGCCAAACCTAGTGAGCTTTGTGCTTGCATCGTATAAGCCACCTGCGAAGCCAAAGGGTTGAAAGCCCGGATTGGTGTCGGTGATAACGTTGCCGAAGGAGTCATAATCCATTACCTGTGCTGGCAAACCAGTTGCCACATCAATCACTAACCGTGGTGAACCCAAGTGATCGCTGATTATTCTATATGTGTTGCCTCCTTTGATCATAAAATCCGGCACGTTGGCACGTGAGGCGTACACAAACCGTGAAACCACCGAACCTGTTCCATCGAGTTCAGCAACCGGGTTCAACTGGTCTTTATAAATAAAGCCCTGCTCTAAAGTTCCGTCTACTTTTTTACCGATGCGGCGGTTGCTGCCATCCACCACATATTCTATCAAAGAACCGGATGGAAGCGTTACCGACATCAGGTTACCCAGCACGTCATAGTTGTATGCCGTGACATTGGAACCAACGGTTTTACTGAGTAATTCACCGTTGTCGGTGTAGCTAAAACTCGCAGAATTATTATTTATCAATCTGTCCTGATCGTCATACACCGCGCCATTATTCGTGCGGTTGCCGTTTTGATCGTAGGCGAACGACTCGTCTAACACCCCATCACGATTGACAGCAATCAAGCGTCCACTGAAGTCATAGAAATAATCATAGGTGTGTGCGACTCCCTGGCGGGTGGCCACCCGCTGGTTACGTTAAAACCTTTTAATCATCACTAATTTTTATGGAATTATTACCGACAAGAATCGCCAGTCTTAAGGAATGGAAATTTACAACTTACCGTCAATAGTGGACTTGACCCC
>JAJDBI010000308.1 GCA_029261435.1 Nitrospinaceae bacterium | reverse complement strand
CTTCTCACGGATCTGGGAGCGGAAGTCGAAAGTAATCACAATGAAAAAATTATTCTGGATACATCAAAAGCAAACAACCCGGAGGCGCCCTATGATCTGGTTTCTACAATGCGCGCTTCTTGCCTGGTCCTTGGGCCTCTGTTGGCCAAGTTAGGCCGCGCTCGGGTTTCTTTGCCGGGAGGGTGTGCTATAGGTGCGAGACCCATTGATCTCCATATTAAAGGATTGGAAGCAATGGGAGCGAAGGTATGGTTGGAACAGGGGTATGTGCATGGAACTGTAGATGGCGGTCTTAAGGGGACGCAGTTTTATTTTGATACGGTTTCGGTGACGGGTACGGCAAACCTGATGATGGCGGCATCTCTTGCTGATGGGGAAACCATTCTGGAAAATGCAGCTAAGGAGCCCGAGGTTGTATTCCTTGCGGATATTTTGAATCAGGCCGGAGCAAAAATTGAAGGCCAGGGCACCGACATGATCACCATTCAAGGAGTCTCATCACTGCAACCCATTGAATGCTGTATTTTTCCTGACCGCATTGAAGCGGGTACGTATATGATCGCGGCCGCTATTACGCAAGGGGACGTGTTGATTGAGAATTGTGTTCCTCAACATATGGAACCCTTTATTCTTAAACTTCAGGAAGCTCAGGTTGATGTTGAAGTCGAAGATTCTTCGGTCAGAGTCCGAGGTGGACGGCCTTTGCTTGCCGTCAATGCCAAAACGCATCCTTACCCTGGATTTCCCACTGATATACAGGCTCAGTTCATGGCTTTGATGACTTTGTCACGTGGACAGAGTATTATCATGGAGACCGTTTTTGAGAATCGGTTTATGCATGTTGCGGAATTAAAAAGGATGGGAGCTGATATTACGCTCGATGGACATACGGCGATCATTAACGGAGTGCAAGGCCTTTCGGGTGCTCCTTTGATGGCTACAGATCTCCGAGCCAGTGCTTCGCTGGTGCTGGCAGCTCTGGCAGCGAAAGGCCAGTCCATTATTTCTCGCGTTTATCATATTGATCGCGGATATGTGAGCATGGAACAAAAGCTTTCCAATCTGGGTGCTCGAATAAAAAGGGTTAAATAAATCGCGTTCCATCCTGTGGAAACTGGCTGGTAGCTCTTCAAGTCGAGAGAATGATTGAGGCATAATAGAAAAATTATAATTTGTAATTGGTGGCTACACCGCATGCTAACCTTTAACGGCTAGGGTTAATGGATATTACACGTCCTCTTCACAGCCAGGAAATCCAAAGTTTTTTGTTATGGATGCCCAACTGGATCGGTGATGTGGTGTTGACGCTACCAGTAATACAATCCTTGCGTCGTGCTTACCCCGTAGCGCGCATTTTTGTCGTCGCGAAATCTCCCTCCGATGAACTCCTTCTCGGGCATCCTGCCATTGATACCGTTTTAACTTTACCTTCCGGGCCCGAAAATGGCCTTTGGCAAAGGGTTGGTTTTGCCCGTAGCCTGAAAAAATATAGTTTTGATGTTGGAGCGGTTTTTCCCAATTCCTTTGGTTCGGCATTTCTTTTAAGCCTGACAGGTGCGAAATGTCGTTTAGGTTATAACACCGATGCGAGAGATATTTTGCTCACCCACCCTGTTGCTACAACGCCTCATTTAAAAAAGGCGCAATACCGTGTTGAATATTATTTCAAAATTCTTTCATCTCTGAAACTGGATACTCCCGATCGTAAATTTGCTTCACTCATTGCACAGGAAGGAGATATTTCGATTCGAGAAGTCATGCTTGATATGGGGTTGGATGAGGATGAAGAATTTATTACTCTGCATCCAGGAACCTCAAAGGTAGAGCGGAGCTGGCATGCCGAGAGATTTGGCATCTTGTGCCAGAAGTTGATTAAAGAAGATAATAAAAGGGTGATTCTTTTGGGCACTGAAAAGGAATCGGAACTGCTGAACCGGATCAAAAATTTTGGGCCACCAGAAACGATTAAGATCATTCCTCCCGTTAATTTGAGGGTGTTGACAGAGTTGTTAAGAAAAAGCCAAATGTTTATTGGCAATGATAGTGGAATGATGCACCTTGCGTCAATGGTTGGCGTTCCGGTCTTGGGGATTTTTGGACCAGGAAGCCCGAAGTCGACCGGTCCTTATATGGCGCCGGAAAAACAGGAAGTAGTGACGCGGAACTTTACCTGTTCTCCTTGCAGACAGAAATTTTTTAAGGAGTGTAAACCTTCTCCTCTTAATAAGCCTTATTGCCTTGAAGACATTACGGTGAAAGATGTCCATGAGGGAGTGCGTCGACTACTGAAGCGGATTTAAAATAAACTCTCGATTTCAAGCATGATCATTCTCTCCGGTTTTTTGAGGGGAAGGGTCTTTGTAAAGGCAGGGCATAATAATCACGTATCAATTCTTCCTCTAAAGTTGTCAAGTTTGTGATGTCGATGGGAGCGGGTGCCTCCAGCATGGATTCTTTCCGCCACTCGGTTTTTACTTTTCCCAAGTCTTCCACCTCGCAGACTTCAACCGGCAGGACCACTATTTTTCCACTTACCTGAAGAAATCCTCCTAGGTTTATAACTAAATAAAAGCTATGAAAACTCTGGCTATCGACCAGCACAGCATCGATTCTGGCAATGGACTCATTAAACTTATCATAAAGGTAAAACCCAATAACACGGTCAGTTTTGCGCAGTTTGAATACATTTTCTGTTATATGGATCAGGGGCGTCATGCTAATTTCGATAAGGTTTATTATTTGCTCTGAAAATTATATCAAACAGAGATAACTCAGGTGGCGATAAACTTCTTTCAGGAATCTTTTGTAATGCTATGGAATAATGGTATGCAGACTTGCCCGAAGTGTAGTGAAAAG